>JAZUNO010000084.1:0-4389 GCA_045604185.1 Acutalibacteraceae bacterium
AAAAAAAACCAGCAAAAGGAATCTGAATAAAACCCAACCCGCCCGTCGAAAAAAGCCGACCAACAAATTTTATTCACTTTTAGGTGCGAGGTTATCTATTTCGGAGCAGATAACGGACATTTTATCCATCCACTCTTTCAAGAGTTCATCCGCTCTGTTCTTTGCGTTCTGAATCACCTGCACAGCCTCTGAATTCGCCAAAGTAACGATTTCATCAGCACGTGCATTCGCATCTCTAAGTATCTCTTCTGCTTTTGCGTTAGCGTTCTGTACTGTCTGAACAGCGTCTATATTTGCGGCAGATATTTTTTCCTCTACACGGTTATTGGCATCCCGAAGTATCTCATCCGCTCTGACATTTGCGTTCTGAATCAGTAAAGCCGCCTGTGCATTTGCCTCGGAAATCTTTTCTTCAGCACGGGTATTGGCACCACGAATTATCTCGTCCGCCTGATTGCCGGCAACATTATTGTTCTCTTCAAGTATGCGTTTTTTCTCTTCGATAGCTACTATTTCCTGCTCAAGAGCACTTTTTCTGTTTTCCGCAACAGACAGCTCCGCATCAATAAACTTGCTCTGCTCATTCCTGAGCTTTTCAAGGCTCTTTATATACTTGGCAAAAACTATGCAGTTATTGTAAAGACTGCTGTTCTGTGCTCTGAGCTTCTCTATCTCATCCGACTTCACGTCACCGCTTTCGACCTCGGAGAGACGCTTTTCAAGGGACTGACCCCATGAGCAAACCCTGCCATACTCATCCTGAAGCATCGCAATATACGCATCTGTTGAAGCAACATCATAACCGTTTTCCACTATCGGGAACTGTACTTTATCTGACATACTGAATAAACCTCCTGTTTTTTATATTTTATCCTTATATTTAAAATAATTTAAAAGCCATGCAACAAAAGCAACTAAAAGTATCAAAGGAAGTATCGGCAAAAGTAATAAAATCAAAACAACAAGTGCCGCTATAATGAATGGGCCTTTTTTACTTTCCTTCACAGTTTCAACAGGCTTTACCTCTTCAATCTCGGGTGCTTTACCGTCCTCGGTATAAAACGGTTGAATCCTCAACACGGCATCGTAAGCCGGGATTCCTGAATTATACAGTAGCGGTTCTATCAATCCCCGTACATTCGGTGCAACCTTAAGTATCTTGCCGATATCCACCCGGACCGCTTTTAAAATAGAATCAACTATATTAAGAGTTCCGACTGTTATCTTATAATAAGCTGTATGCGGAGGATATTTGCTTTCTCCTGAGAAAAGATTCATAACAAGTTCGGTTATAAAATCTTTAACCTTATCATCCTTAATATCCGCATAATCCTCTTTGCGAAGTCCCGTTTCAGCTCTCGACCAGGAAGCAACCGTTCCTACACGCAATGAGTTCAAAAGCTTTCCTAACGGCTTTATAAGCCATGCAAATTTATATATAACTTTCGGTTTTATACTGATTGCAGTAACCATATCAGCAAGTTTGTCTATATCCTCACCGGCGGCACGAATCATATCTCTGACCATACCTATCTGCTGATTCTCAAGACATTCTTTAAGCGTGTCTGCACCAAGATCAGCATCCACAGGTTCCGAAACAAGATCGGTAGATACTCTGACTTCCCCTGCATCGGGATCGAAAGTAACGCTTCTCATTGCCGCAGGATAGCCGACAAGTGAACCGGTACCCACATCATAGATAACATTGCCTCGTGGGCTTCGGTGAGATGAAATGTTATGAACATGCGTGTGACCCGTAAAAATAAACTGCACTCCGATATCTGCAAGCTGATTTATCCTGATATCGTGATCACCAAGCATATCGCCTTTTCCAATAAGTCCGTACAACGGCGAGGGGGCAATCAGCGGATGATGAGTCATGGCAATTATTGTCTGTCCATTCTCACGTGCATCCTTCGCCTGCTCTGTTATCCATTCAAAACACTCATCAGAAAATCCGCTTTTCCAATTACCGTTAGAATCATCGTTGAGTGCAAAAAGACGGTATCCGTCCTCAAGTTGGATTATATACGACATGCTTTCTCTGTGAACCGCTATAGCCTCATCAGGACCAAACTCACGGTACATATCGAACAAGTCTTCTCTGAGAGCTGTTGGGGTCGTTATCTGTTTATCCCCGTCATATGCCGCTGTTTCGCCGGACTGACGAAAATCGTGCGTCGCAGTAATAACATATACACGTTTACCGCGGGCCTTAAGACGGCGGAACTGCTCGATTGCTTCGGCGTGACTGTTAAGTTCGCCGTTATTTGTCAGATCTCCGCACACAATAACAACATCGGAACGGTTATCCTTTGCAATCTGCGTATATGCAGCTTCAAGTACTGCCGCACTGTTCTTAAGCAGCTTCTGGCTCTTTAAGTTCGCACGGTCATACGCCGCTCCCGAAACGCCGTTTTGCTCCGAATAATAATGCGTGTCTGTTATTACAGTAAGTGTCAATGGTCTCATCGTTCATTCCTCGCTGAAATCTTCTTAAGATTCTCATAGCTTATTGCCATGGACTCACGCGGATCTATTTCGCAGATATCCTGCTCAATAACAATGTATCCGACTCCACTATCCTGACACGCACGATAACATGCATCAAGATTCAAATTGCCTGTTCCGACCTCCGCAAATGTAGGAGCCAAATCATTGCCTATCTTATAATCTTTAAAATGGCACACTTTCATACGTCCGGCTATCTTCTCAATATACTCCACAGGATTTCCGCCGCCATGCTGCACCCAATATGTATCAAGGATAAAGTTGAAATTATCCCTATCCGTATCCTCTATAAGCATATCGATTATACGCCTGTCACCAACCTTGCGGAATTCAAACGAGTGATTATGATACGCAAACTGAACACCCATATCTCTCATTTTACGACCAAGCTCATCGGTTATTTTTATAAACTCACGTACGCCCTCTTCACTCTCTCTGTACTTTTCCGGCATCGCACCGATTCCGAGAGTGTCACAATGCATCATTTTGTGCTCCTTGACAACCGTCTCTGTGTCACTGAGCATACGGTCAAACGATGTATGAGTTACACATACGTCCATGTTATATTTATCAACAAGATATGCTATTTTCTCCGGTTCAATAGGGCCTATTCCCGAAATCTGTATAACATTAATTCCTATCGAATTCAAATATGCAAATGTCTTTTCGGTGTCTTCATATGTTTTTATATAATCTCTTAAAGTGAACAGCTGTGCTCCAAGCTTTATCGACATAAAAACACTTCCTCTTACAAAAATCAGTCCAATAGTATTATTATAATATAGCAAGGCATATCTTTCAAGTGAATTATCAAAAAAAACAATAAAACGGAAAAAGCGTCATAGGATAAAGCTACCTTATCCCATGACGCTTTTACTTATGCCCACTGAAAATTCTCTATGCCGGCCGCAACCTCAAAATGATATTTAGCTATACCTAGGTCCACCTTTGAGTAAAAGCCTCCGGTTGCCTTTGCTTCAACAGTGTTTCCCGAAAGAGTAAACAAAAATTTCTGTTGATTAATTGCTGTAGGTGCTTTTTCTGCGGCAATCATTCCTCGTCTGAACCAATCGGGTATTTCTCCCTGTGCTTTATACAGCTCCTCAATCGGTTTACCCTGATGTGCACGTCCAGAGTTTTTACCGTATCCCACAGATATAACCATTGATAATTTTTCACCTTTTTCAATTTTACACTTACTCTTTCCTTTGCTGTAGGTCAGTGCTACCCAGCAGGTATTAAGCCCTAACATCTGTGCTTTTAACACAATCCGCTCACCGTAGTATCCAACCAACTCATCAAAGTTTTTCTGTTTCTGTCCAACCAAAGCTATATAATTAGTCACTCCGCTGAAATGTCCGTAATGTGCCATTGGGCCACTAAAAGCCTCAGGCTCATCTGTTATAAGCTGAATGTTTAATCCGCTTTCGGCATTGCATTGTTTTATTTCTTCCAAAAGTGCCTCAAGCACTTCGCCCTCTATCTTTTTATCCGTATATCGCCTAACCGAATGACGGGCATCAATAGCCTCGAGAATGTTCATGTAATCGCTCCGTTCCCTTTGTTCAAATTCCTCTAAAATCTGCTTTTATACAACCTTCTGTTTTACAGCGAATTGTATAAGAACTTCCCGTCTCTTCACAAATTATAGCATTTCCACATCGCGGACATTTTTTATCAGTTTCTCCTAATTTAGCAAAGTCTTTATCTGCAGACAATAAAAGATCATGCTCAAACAAAGATGTCTCAACAAGCATATGCAATCCCCCTATATATCCACAACTAAAGCAATCTCTCAACAGAAACAACTTCTTTATTTTCAAACTGAATTTTCGCGGCAGAGCCAATGGAAAATACTGTTGCAAACACAATACCTAA
>JAZUNO010000085.1:0-8311 GCA_045604185.1 Acutalibacteraceae bacterium
TATCTGTAAAGGTATTTTACTTGCCGAAGTTCAACAGAATTCCGATACTACGTACAGAATATACGATTACGGCCGTATGGGACTTGACGGAAAGCCCCGTGAGCTGCACATTGAAGATGCGGTGAATGTCACAGACCTTAAAGAATACAAAAATCCTTGTGTACCAACGGTTATGGACGGAAAAACCCAGCTTGTTTCCTGCCCGTTTTTCACCGAAAGCGTGTTTGATGTTGAGGGTTCGGTAGACGGATTTGCATCTGATAGCTCATTTGTGTCTGTTCTTGTACTCGATGGTGAGGGCAAGCTTTTATGTAAAGGTGAAAACCTTGACATAAAAAAGGGCGACAGCATATTTATTCCGGCAGGCTGCGGAGCCTACACCTTGAGCGGAACATTAAAAATACTTGAAACAAGGGTATAATTTTAACTGAACGGAAAAGAAAAATGGCAGTTTTAAGCGTACAAAATTTAAAAATGGAGTTCGGCGAGCGTGTTTTGTTTGATTCGGTGAACTTTGAAGTCGGTGAGAGGGAAAAAATAGGCTTCATCGGCTCAAACGCATCGGGCAAAACAACGCTGTTTAAGCTTATAATTGGTGAGCTTGAGCCGTCCGACGGAGATATATTCAAAGGTAAAAACGTCAATATCGGCTATCTTGAACAGCATGCTTGTGCCAACAGCACCAAAACGGTGTACGATGAGGCTCAGAGTGTGTTTGAGTCACTTGCTGAGGCTGAGCGTAAGATTGAAGAGCTTTCGGATATGATGAACGGCGGTGAGGGTGATATTGATACACTTATTGCCCAACAGCAGCGTTTACAGGCGGAGTTTGAAAACGGCGGCGGACTTACTTATAAAAGCCGCACACGTTCAATGCTTACAGGACTTGGCTTTTCGCAGGAAGATTTTTCGCTTGAATGCTCAAAGCTCAGCGGCGGACAGCGTTCGAAGCTTGCGTTGGGAAAGCTTTTGTTAAGCGAGCCTGACCTTATTCTGCTTGATGAGCCGACTAACCATATTGACCTTATAAGCCTTGAGTGGCTTGAAACTTTCTTAAAAGATTTCAAGGGCAGTGCGATAATTATTTCGCATGACCGATATTTTCTTGACAACGTAACGACAAAGACAATGCATCTTGACCATGAGCGTCTGACTGTGTGGAACGGCGGATATTCACGCTTTCTGGAGCAGAAAACCGAGCGTGATGAGATAGAACGTCGTCACTATGAGCGTCAGATGGATGAAGTGCACCGTCTTGAGGGGATAATTGAGCAGCAAAAGCGTTGGCGGCACTACATAACCGCTGAAAGCAAGCAAAAGATGCTCGACAAAAAGCTTGCCGAGGTAACCGCACCGCAGAGTGAGAATAAAACCTTAGGCTTTTCATTCGGTGAAGTCTCTTCTACGGGTAACGAAGTGCTTAATGTATTTGATTTATCCAAGTCGTTCGGTGAAAATCACCTGTTTAAGGATGTTAATTTCGGCATCCGCAAGGGGGACAGAGCTTTTCTTCTCGGTGCCAACGGATGCGGAAAAACGACTCTTTTAAAAATATTAATGAGCTTTGAGAATGCTGATTCAGGCAGATTTGACTTCGGAGCAGGAGTGAAACCCGGATATTTCGACCAGACGCTGTCCTCGCTCGACTATTCAAAGACGGCAATAGACGAAATCTGGGATGCACACCGTGATTTTACTGAAACCCGTGTGCGCACATTGCTCGGGCAGTTCCTTTTCAGCGGTGACGATGTATATAAAAAGATAGAATACTTAAGCGGCGGTGAGAAAGCACGCCTTTCGATATTGAAACTGATGCTGTCGGGTGCGAACTTCCTGTTGCTTGACGAGCCGACAAATCATCTTGATATTCCGTCGCGTGAAGCACTTGAAAACGCACTTATGCAGTTTGGCGGAACGATGCTTGTTGTTTCGCATGACCGATATTTTATCAACAAGCTGTCTACCCGTGTGCTGTGTATCGGCATGGAGGGCACCAATACTTTTGACGGTGGATACGATGCCTATGCACAGCGTCTTACCGAAAGTGTGCAGGTTAAGGCAAAGGTAAAGACAGTTGGTAAAGGTGGCGAGGACTACAAACGTCGTAAAGAGCAGGAGTCGGAGCTTCGAAAAGTGATTACAGCGATAAAACGCAGTGAAGAGCGTATAAATGCGATAGATGAAGAGATAGCTAAGGCGAATGAGGAGCTTTCAAATCCTGAAACTTCGGCAAATTATGAGCGTGTTATGGAGCTTACGGGCCTTATTGACTCTCTTAATTCAGAGCAGATGCAGGTTATGTCCGAATGGGAGAAGTACGAAAACAGAAAAACGGAGCTCGAAGAGCTTCTCTAAATAGAATAAACGGGAGGTTTTTTAATGACCTTTAATCAGATGTTCGGCAATGCGAAGTGGGTAGCACCGGCAGAGGACTGTACCGCACCGGTTATTGCGGGTAAATTTTTTGCAAAGGGTGTAAAAAAGGCAGAGATAGTTATATGCGGACTTGGATTTTTCCGTTTGTGGATAAACGGAAAAGAGGTGTCCGATGACAAGCTTGTCCCTGCCAACAGTCAGTATTGTCAGAGGGATCTTTGTCATTTTGAGTATCCGATATTTGATACTCTGTCATACAGAACCTATTGCATGCAGTATGATATAACTCCGCTTTTAAAAGATGGGGAGAATGTTTTACATGCCGTACTCGGAACGGGATGGTTTGCCCAGGGTAAGCGTAGTGCAGAGGGCAGGTCTGATTTCGGGCAAGTAAAGCTCTGCTATAAAATAGAGCTGACACTTGAAAACGGGGAAACACAGTCGGTAGTGTCCGATGAGAACCTGAAATGGAAGCAGAGCCGTATAGTTTTCAACAATCTGTATCTTGGTGAGATTCATGATCTCTTATTGAAAAATGAAGCTCCGGCCTATGAGGATTTTTCGGGCTACGAGCCGGTACAGCTTGCCCCGTCGCACGAGTGCGAGTTTTGTATACAGACTTGTCCTGCGGACAGAGCTGTCAGAAGTGTGATGCCGAAGAAAATCAAAGATTTCGGTGAGTATTCTCTATACGATGCAGGCGAGAACATATCGGGTTATGCGGTTGTCAGTGCAAAGCACGACGGAGCAGAGATTCATGTCCGTTATTCGGAAGAAATCAATGCAGACGGCAGTCTGAACTTTGATTCGTGCGGTTGGGAACATCAGATTCAGCAGGAAACTTTCAGGAATACTTCTGTCGGCGAGGCTTATGAGCCTTGGTTTACATGGCACGGTTTCCGTTATTTCGAGCTTTCGAACAATGCTGAAGTTATACGCTGTGATGTTGTCAATTGCGATGTGCCCGTAACATCGGAGTTTGAAAGTGATAACGAGATATTGAATTGGATTTATGATGCATATATAAGAACACAGCTGAGCAATATGCACGCAGGTGTGCCGTCCGACTGTCCGCACATAGAGCGTCTGGGCTATACGGGAGACGGTCAGCTTTGCTGTGAGGCTGTTATGTTGCTGACTGATTCGAAGAAATTTTTTGAAAAGTGGCTTCTTGACATATCGGACTGTCAGGATGTAAATAGCGGCCATGTTCAGCATACAGCACCCTTTGCAGGCGGCGGTGGCGGTCCTGCAGGCTGGGGCGGAGCCATAGTTGTAGTGCCGTATATGTTCTATAAGACTTATGGCGATAAAGAGATTTTGCGTGAATTCCTCCCGAAAATGCTCAAGTATTTTGAGTATATGCAGAGCCGGACGGAGAACGGACTTGTCTGGCGTGAGGAAGAGGGCGGCTGGTGCCTTGGCGATTGGTGTCCGCCCGGTTGGATACAGATAAGCGAGCCATATGTCAACACCTGCCTGTACATAAAGTTTATGCAGATGGTGCAGGAGATAGCCGGAGTTTTAGGTGAGAGCGAGCGCACGGAATATCTTGATGAATATATAGCTAAAGCTAAGCGTGCTGTAGAGATTGCATATTACAGTCCGCAGACACATTCGTTTATAGGCGATGTTCAGGGTGCGAACAGTTTTGCTTTGGATATCGGAATGGGTGATGAAAGGACTTTTGAAAACACCGCTAAAAAGTATGCCGAAAGAGGCGAGTACGATACGGGCATTTTCGGCACGGATATTCTTACAAGAATTCTGTTTGAGCGTGGAGAGGATGATACAGCCTTTTCGCTTCTTACATCAAAAGGTGAGGCATCTTTCTATAACATGATGAAGCAGGGAGCGACAACTATCTGGGAGAATTGGGACGGTGAACGCTCACACAGCCATCCGATGTTCGGAGCTGTTACGAGATATTTGTTTACGTTCATTCTCGGTATAGGGCAGAGCAAGGACTCGGCAGGATTTAAAGAGGTTGTAATAGCTCCGCATATACCAAAGGGTCTCAACCGTGCATCGGGATACATGACTACGGTAAGGGGCAAGATAGCCGTTTCGTTTGAGAAAACAGAGGGCGGTATAGACTTTACTATAGAGGTACCCTGCGAGGCACAGTTCAGGTTCGGTTCAAAGCAGTTTGAACTTAATTCCGGCAGAAACTGTATAAACATAAAGCTCAGCTGAGTGAAAGGAAAAATCCATGAACATTGAAATAATTCCTTATGATGAAAAATATAAAGCGGATGTGCAGGATGTCTGTCTGGACACAGCGGGCCCGAATGCGAGAGAGCCGTTGCCGAGACGTTTCTTGCTTTCCACTTTCTGCGACTATTATATTGAGCAGGAGGGTTCGCATTGTTTTATCGCCGTTGACCGGGATATCGATAAGGCAATAGGCTATATATTATGTGCTCCCGACTATAACAGATACAAGCGTATATTCAAGGCCGAGTATCTTCCCCGTACAAAGGGTTGTGCCCGTGAAGATGCGAGAGAAGCGTGGGCTTCCATGGTAGCACCCGTGTTTTTTAAACACAAATATCCTGCACATATGCACACCGATATTAAACCCGGCTATCAGCATATGGGTATAGGTACACGCATGATGAACGCACTTTTGGAGCACCTTAAACAAGAGGGCGTCAAGGGAATGATGCTTATTGTAGGTGCAGGCAATACCAATGCCCAGAAGTTTTATATGAAGAACGGGCTTCATAAGGTTTTTGTTATAAAAAATCTGGGCATGGTTATGGCGAGAAAAATCGGATAGGACGATGAGAATGTTAAAATATGCTGTTATCGGAACGGGTTGGATAGTGCAGAGCTTTATCGACGGCACAAAGCATGTCCCCGAACTGTGCCTGTCTGCGGTTTATTCACGCTCTTATGAGCGGGGATTGAAGTTAGCGAAAAAAAACGGGATTAAAACAGTTTTCACCTCTCTTGAGGAGCTAGCGGACTCCGATGTTGACTGCGTGTATATAGCGAGCCCCAATTCCTTGCACTACAGCCAAAGTAAGCTGATGCTTGAGGCAGGCAAACATGTCATTTGCGAAAAGCCGCTGACTGTAAAGCCTGATGAGGCTGAGGAACTCATGGCACTTGCTCAGTCTAAAGGTCTCGTATATATTGAGGCTATAATGTATATGTTTTGTCCCGTGCGTGAACTTTTGCATGAGGCTTTGCCTGAAATAGGAAAGGTGCACAGCGCACACTTCGATTTTTCGCAGTATTCGTCCAAATACCCTGCGTTTCTGCGTGGTGAGCTGCCGAATATTTTCAATCCGAAAATGGCCACGGGCAGCCTTATGGACCTGGGTGTTTACTGTGTTTATCCAACTGTTGAGCTGTTCGGCGAGCCGCAGAATATTGTTGCATCTTCGGCCTTCCTTTCGAGCGGAGCGGATGGGGCAACGAGTGCAGTTATGACTTGCGGTGACGCACTTGTGACGCTCACTTGTTCAAAGACGGGCCAGGATTACAAGGGGTCGCAGATAGCCGGTGAAAAGGGCACAATAACCATTGAGTCGATTTCGAAGCTTACGGGTGTTACCGTACGTTTTAATGACGGAGAGAGCAAAGCCCTTTGCGGCGACACTCCGAAAGATGTCCTTATGGGCAATGAAGCGAGAGGCTTTTATGAGCTGATAACGAATATGGATGCCGAGCGGTATGCACAGCTTAGCCAAACGGCACTTGCTGTCAGCCGTACGATGCAACGTATACGTGAGACGGCAGGGATAAATTTCTGATAAAAGGTAAGTGTTTTTATGAAGTACAAGAAGTTAGACAGTACCTATGTAGTGAGACTTGAGGTCGGAGATGAGATAATAACATCTCTGACAGCACTTTGCGAGAAAGAAAATATTGCTGTAGCGGAGATTTCTGCTATAGGAGCTGTTGACAGAGCGGTCATGGGGCTTTACAATATTTCTGAACATCAGTATCACCAAAAGACTTTTGAAGAGCCTATGGAGTTGGTGTCGCTGCTCGGAAATGTCAGCCGCAAAGACGGTGAGCCGTATATTCATCTTCATGCGGTGGTAGCAACTGAGGATTGCAAGACTTTCGGCGGACATCTCAACGAGGCTGTTATCAGCGTTACTTGTGAGATGTTTGTTAAAACATTTGATGGAGAGATAAACAGACGGGTTTGTGAAAAAACGGGTCTGAATATATTTGATATATGAACATTAATGAAGAACTTATAGAATTTTTGCTCTCAAAGGGTGCAAGCGATGTGGGTATAGCACACATTCCCGACGGAGATTTCGGTGAGTGTCAGACCGCTGTGTCCATAGCTGTAAGGCTGTCGGATGCCATTGTCGATGAGATTGACGGTGCACCGACCCATACATATTTCAGCCATTACAGAGCAGTCAATGCGTTCATTGACAGGTTGGAGCTTGAATGCGGACTGTTTTTACAGGAGAGAGGGTATAGGTATATAACCGTTGCAGCATCCCAGTCTATAAATGACAAGGGGTGGAATTACAGCGGACGCTACTCGCATAAAAAGGCCGCACGTTTGGCGGGCCTCGGTTCGATAGGTAAAAACTCTCTGTTTTTGCACCGAGAGTTTGGTGCAAGGATGCGTTTGGGTACGGTTATGACGGATATGCCGCTTTTGAATGAACCGCTGATTTTACCCTCACCGTGTACGGGTTGTGATTTGTGTGTGAAGAGCTGTCCGTCGGGTGCGATAAAGGGAACGGCATGGCAGGAGGGGATAGAACGCAGTGAAATTTTCGACCCCGAAAAATGCAGTGAATATATGAAGCGTGAATTTAAAAATATCGGCAGAGGGGCAGTGTGCGGAATTTGCATGAAAGTTTGCCCTGTAAATAAAAAATGATGTAACTAATCCGTACAAGGGTGGTCCGAACAGGTTCTAATTATGTTTGCCGCCCTAAAGCGGAAAAAATAAAATTTTGGAGAGAAGTATATGTTGGATTTAAAACAGACCGACAGAATGCTCAACAAACTCAAGCGTTTTGAGGATGTTATTGAGCCGCTGATTTTTGAAAAAGTCGGCGAGGCGAATTCAGTCAGTGCATTCGCCACAATGGAGCAGTACCACTCAATTCCCGACAGCAGTCTTTTTGACCCTATAACCAAGGGGTACAATTGGGGTGAAGAAAGCGGATACTGCTGGTTCAAGACAGATTTTATCGTTCCCGACGAGCTTGACGGCAAAGATATTTTCCTGCGTCCGCATCAGATGGGTTACGAGGCTATGCTCTGGGTTGACGGGGTGCCGTTCGGTACATTCTGCACGAAGATAGTCTTCACAGGCCACGGCAACCATTATTGTAACCTCATAAGAAAGAATGCAAAAGCAGGCGAGAAGATAGAGCTTGCACTTGAGTACTATGCAGGCCATTCATACAAGGGTTGTGCACCGCACGAGAACAGGCCGTTGCTCGATTACAAATATACATACGAGGGATTTGACTTTTGCGTAAAGAATTACGATATTCAGGACTTCTATTTTGATTTACGCACAGCCAATCAGCTTGTTGATAACCTGCCTGAGGATTCGTTCCGCCGTGCGGCAGTTATCAATGCTCTTTCGGATGTTTTCAAGACTATATATCAGTCAATTGACGATGTAGACCGTGAGGATTTCTTTGCTGCAATAGAGTCTGCAAAGCCTTATCTTAAAGAGGTGCTTGATGTTAAGAACGGCGAGGATGCACCCAAGGCAGGTCTTATCGGACATTCGCACATGGATACTGCATGGCTCTGGCACGTCGGAGAGACTGTCAAGAAGTGTGCACGTACATATTCGAATGTACTTGCACTCATGGAGCAGTATCCCGAGTATAAGTTTATTCAGAGCTCATCATGCCACAGCGACTTTATCCGCCGTAATTATCCTGATTTGTTCAAGAGAATTCAGCAGAAGGTCAAAGAGGGCAGA
>JAZUNO010000086.1:0-15440 GCA_045604185.1 Acutalibacteraceae bacterium
CTTTGCTCAAGATGCGATAAGTTCGCGGCTGAATGGGCACCTGTAGCGCAGAAGCTTTGGGAGTCGAGAGAACATCCGAATCCCAAAACTCAGTATTACAGAGATACTCCTGAGGGCAAAGCTGAACTTGAGGGGAAATAAGGGTAATCAAAACTGAATACTACAAGGGGTGCTGACTGTTGTCGGCTGAGATGATACCCTATGAACCTGATCCGGGTAATGCCGGCGTAGGAAAGCTAATAGACAGCTTTTGCTGTATATTAAATTAAGACGCCTGCAGATTTTTCTGTGGGCGTTAATACTTTTTAGGAGAGATGAAAGATGGCAAAGACAAGAAAAAACACGACACAAATTGTTGTTGAAAGTGCGCTTATGATAGCGGTTGCGACTGTGCTCAACGTAGTGTGCAGTTTCATACCGTTTCTTAACCTGCCTTTCGGCGGCGGATTTACAATCTGCAGTATGCTTCCGATTGTGCTCATAGCTTACCGCAACGGAACAAAATGGGGACTTATCAGCGGCTTTATTTATGCGCTGATTCAGATGCTTTTAGGTTTCAGAACAGTTTCTGCATTCTTCCTGCCCGACAGTGACAGCTATATGGTTCTTTGGAAAGCTGTTACAGTTTGTATTATCGACTATATAATAGCTTATACTGTTCTTGGCTTCGGTGGAATTTTCAGAAACAGGATTAAAAGCCCTGCGGCAGGTCTGTGCCTGGGTTCAATAGTGGCTATCGGACTTCGCTATATTGCTCATATCGTGTCGGGATACATATTTTTCGGCTCGTGGGCGGAGTGGTTCTTCACTCAGGAGGGCTTCTATGCAATAGGCGGTAAGATACTTGATACATTCAGCGGCGAGGGTCTTGCACTCGTTTACTCTATTTTCTATAACGGCCTTTACATGGTTCCCGAAATTGTTATCACGGCCGTTGTGGCTTTGATAATCGGAAACATTCCGCAGATTTCAGGTAAGAAGAAAGTCTGATTTAATAAAGCAAACAAAAGCCGCAGTGATTTCTCACTGCGGCTTTTATCATGTTCTCCATTGGAAACGTTCAAGGCATACTTTTCCGTTTTCGTCAAATACGATACCCTCTTCTTCAAGAAGCAGGCGTTGCATATCCTCACCGCCGAAAGCGAAAGCCTTTGACGTTTCACCCAGACGGTTTACTACTCTGTGGCAGGGAATAGTACCGGGCTCGGGATTTACGTGCAGGGCATACCCCACTACTCTTGACCAACGGGGATTGCCTGCGAGAGTTGCAATCTGACCGTAAGTGGCTACACAGCCTTTTGGAATCTGTTTTACAACATCATATATCAGCTCGAATGTAGACTTCAAACTATCATTCCTTTAAGTAAGCCGATACCAACGTCCAGTTTGGTATCGGCTGATTTTTGGTATTCTTATTATGTCCTGATTAAATGTTTACCACTCGTGAATCTGCTCGGGATTTTCAAAAATATTGTCAAGTCTTGCCATGAACGGAGCAACATCACCGAAGTCAAGTGCGCGGTGGTCAAAGGTCAGGTTGAACGGAATAACGGTTCTGATAGCTATTTCTTCCTCACCTTTTTCATTTTTGACAACGAGCGGTTTTTTAACAGCACCTGTTATGCCAATAACAAAAATCTGAGGCGGAACGACATCGAGAAGAGTGGGGATAACGTATGAGTTGCGGTATACGCTGCCGAGGTTTGAGATTGTTATAGTTCCTTGCTCAATATCAGCCTTTGTGATTCTGTCCTCTGCGGGAATGCTGTAATAAGCTTTCTTTTCCTTGCCCTTGAGGAGCTTTACCTTGCTGTTGCCGATTTTAGCACCGATAAGTCTGCGAATAGCCTTTAAAAGGTGGCCGTGCTTGAGAGCAGTCAAGGTGTTGTCAAGTGAAACTTCATACATGGCCTCTGTCATGTTTGTGTTCTTGATTCTGCGGGAGACGTCCTCAATGTATTCGGCCATCTCGTCAAGAGTTTTGCTCTCGAAGTTGTGAAGATTTATGGTCATCATGCTGCCGTCTTCGAGAATCATCGGCATAGAGATGTTGATATCCTCGTATGTTTCAATACAGCCCTTGACATATTTCTTGTCAAATTTAATGTGTCCGTTTACTAACGGGTCAGCCTTTATACCCTCAACAATGGCTTTTAGAAGAAGGGTGTTTATTGTAATTTTTCTGGGATGTTTGCCGGATTCGTTATACTTCTTAAGCTCTGCCAAGAAATCGGTAACATCGGGTTCGTATGTGCAGCCTGCGTGAGGCACGTCGTGCCAAGACTCTGTTGTCATATTAGCAACGATTTTACGGCGTATTGAGAAATACTCTCTCTTTATTACATTAAAACCAGACTTGCCAGTATAAACCTTTGAATTTTCCTGCATTTTCTTCTTCCTTTCACAGTTGCTTCGACTAGTATAATATATTTTTTACCAAAAGTAAATAAACAAAATATAAAATAAAACGCAGAGTATAATGTTCGACGTGAAATGCAAGCAAATGCCTTGAAAGAGAAAAACGACAAAAAAACAAAGAGTTTGCATTTGGGCTCGCAGCCAAATGCAAACTCTCTGAGAAGGAAAACAGCCTTCCTATTGGAAAGCTGAATTCATAAAGTGTCGGCGTCGACCTATCTTCCCGGGAGGCTGCCCTCCGAGTATTGTCAGCACGAATGAGCTTAACTACCGTGTTCGGGATGGGAACGGGTGGACCCTCATCGTCATAAACACCGACTAAAGAACGTGACCGCTCTTCAAAGTGTGCGATTATAATACCACTGGCCACGACAAATGTCAAGCATTTTTTTAAAAAATTTTAAACTTTTTTGTACGTGTCTAAAATTTCACCTACATATATGCGGTGATAGTCCTTTTTGGCGTAGTTGCCGTCGATTTCGGCAGACAAAAATCCTGCAGGGTCCATATCCTGAAAAGCAATCTTTTTACAAACGATAACGGTGTCGGCTTGCTCAAAACCTATTGAGCCCTGAATATCAATGGGATTAAATCCGCATTCGGAAGCCTTGTCTATGTCACGTCCACTTTTTGAACCGCAGAAAGCGAGCTCTTTTTTGTACTCGCCATTAAAAAAGCTTAAGGTAAAGGTGTCATGATTTTCCATGAACTCATAGGTGTATCTCTGAGGGCGTACAAAAACTATTGCTACATCCTTGCCCCAAAGCTCACCTGCGGCACCCCAACTGACGGTCATGGTGTTGAAGCAGTCTTTGTCGCCTGCGGTCAGAAGAGCCCAATCGTCTCTTATCATTTTTGTAAAACTGTCGTTAAGTTTGCAGATGTCGGTTTTCTCAAAATTCATAGTAATTCCTCCCGAGTGTTAAGCTAAGGTGTGTGTTTGACCCTAATTTATATTTATGTTATAATTTTAAAAAATTACTCAAACAACGATTAAAGCTTCTCTATAAAACATATTATATGATGAGTCCTGATTATTGCAAGTTTTTTTTGAAAATTTTGCGGTGTTTTGGAAAGGAATGATAAAATGGCTGAACAGAACATACCCGAAGTAAGAGGAAGTCTGAGAGATTTTATGCTCAAAGTACCTGAACCGATATACAGATGCAGCGGAATAAAGATACTCGGCAGAAGAATAAAGTCGGTTTTGTTTTCTACGGATGCCAGCATAATCCGTAACACCAACGCCGATGCCGTAATAGCTGTTTATCCGTTTACTCCTCAGCCCGTAATCACTCAGGCGGTTATGGTGGCGGCTGATGTTCCCGTATTTGTGGGAGTCGGCGGCGGACTGACGCAGGGTCACAGAGTTTTAAATCTTGCTTTGCACGCTGAGTTCCAGGGTGCTATAGGCGTTGTTGTAAATGCACCTACGAAGAATGAAACGGTGAAAGCTCTCCATGACACAATAGACGTGCCGATAGTGGTGACGGTTCTGAGTGAGAATGAGGATATAGAGGGGAGAATTGCCGCAGGAGCGGACATACTTAATGTTTCAGCAGCAGGCAGAACGCCC
Organism: Acutalibacteraceae bacterium; assembly: GCA_045604185.1. Classification (GTDB taxonomy): domain Bacteria; phylum Bacillota; class Clostridia; order Oscillospirales; family Acutalibacteraceae; genus CAG-177. Next base: position 3,995 of record JAZUNO010000086.1, read on the forward strand.
GATGTTGTAAGGTGCATAAGAGAGAAGTTTCCCGATTTGCCGATAATTGCAACGGGTGGGCCTACCGATGAATCGATAATCGCAACCATTGATGCAGGTGCTAATGCCATAACCTGGACGCCGCCGTCAAACGGCGATGTTTTCAGGGATATAATGGAGGCTTACCGCAGAGGCGAGCCGCATCCGGATTTTTAAAAGATAAAAGCGTTAAACCCTGCGATGTGTGTCGGCATCTCGCAGGGTTTTGTATTGAGTTGTATTTTTTTCGTATAAAAAGTCACATTTGTTTTACAATTATATTACATTTTAGTCATTTGTATAAGTTGATATCGGTGGCTTTTTATGATATAATCCCCGTTGGATTAACAGAGAAAGGAGCATCTCACATGAGCAAAAAAGTGGTTATTACAGCAGACAGTCCGGTCGATATATACAGTGAGCTTGCAGAGAGATACGACATTCACATAATACCCATGTATGTAAATCTTAACGATAAATCATATAGGGATGGAGTTGATATTCATCCCGATGATATTTTTGATAATTATGACAAAAACGGAACTTTGCCGACAACTTCGGCCATACCGATTCCTGATTATGAGGATTTCTTTAAATCATTTGTGGACGAAGGTGCAGAGGTTGTCCATTTCTCTTTGAGTTCAGGTATTTCTGCAACGCACAACAATGCAAAGCTTGCTACCGAAGAGCTCGAGGGCGTGTATGTAATAGATTCTCAGCATTTGAGCTCGAGTATCGCACTGCATGTTATAAAGGCTTGTGAGATGCGTGACGAGGGCAAAAGTGCGGCAGAGATTGCACAGGCAGTTTCGGAGTTTGCTTCAAAGACCTGCACAAGCTTTGTGCTTGAGAAGCTTGAGTACATGAAGAAGGGTGGACGCTGTTCTGCGGCGGCTGCACTTGGTGCAAATATTCTGGGAATCCGTCCGTGTATAGAGATGCATGGCGGCACTCTCGATGTTGCGAAGAAGTACCGTGGAAAGATAGATGCTGTCAGACGTCAGTATGTTGCAGACCAGCTTGCGGCACACGAGGGCGAGATTGATACAGACAGAATATTTCTTTGTACCTCGGGGATTCCTCAGCAGGAGATTGACGACCTTAGTCAGCTTATAAAGGAAACCGTACCTTTTAAAGAGGTTTTCGTAACACGTGCCGGATGCACTATCAGCAGCCATTGCGGACCGGGTTGCATGGGAATTCTTTTCATGACGAAATAACAAAATGCATATAAAAGCCGTCTGTTTAAATGATAAAGACGGCTTTTAACAGTTTATAGAGGGAAAGGTGAGCGGTTATGTATATACACGAGGCTATATATGACATTGACGAATTGGTGCATGAGAATCTTCATATTCACACGGAGTTTTCTACTTGTGCCAACCGTGAAATGACGCTTGAAAATATTTTTGAGCGGGCAAAGAGCACTCAGCTTAAGATGATAGCATTGACAGACCATCACCATCCGCCGAAAAACACGTTCCTTGATAAAACTGAGGAATGGTTTAAAAACAGAAAAAAGAGAAAGAATAACGAACCTGTAACGCTTCTTGAAAAGGTTGAGTATCAGCGTGCCGAACTTGCGAAAAGGGAGCTCCCGTTCAAGGTGCTTGTCGGTGCGGAGCTGTCGTCGTATGATGTCGGGACGTTTTCGGATACCGATGAGGAGAACACGGCACTTGATTACCGCCTTTATTCGTGCAACCACTATCATCTCAGAACATGGGTCCAGCCTGAGGACAGGTCTCTTAACTCTTACATAAAACGCTGTTTTGAAAATATTGAGGCTTTGCTCAAGGCCAGGAGGGCAGACTGTATTGCTCATCCGTTTGACGGCCGATATCTTATGGAGCGTATTTCTGATGACCTCGGCGGAGATGCCTGCAAATTTTCAGCTGCGATAACCGATGAGCAGATAGCAAAGGCTATGGAGCTTTCAAAGCTTTCCGAGACTGCATGGGAGCTTAATGTTCCGACGGTGCTTCGCGACCCTGATTTTCACCGCCGCTTTTTCAATATCGGTCGTGAAGTCGGTGCGGTATTTAATATAGGTATGGATGCACACAAGCTTGAAGCCATAGATCCGGCTGTTTACAGCGGGGAACTAAAGAAGATTCTTTTATAAAATTCGTATACATTTTATATATATAAGAAATCCGAGAGACGAAAATTATGTTTTTCGGATTTTTTCTTTTGTTTTTTATCACAATATTTTGTTCTCTTTTTTGTACAAAAATACCACATATAGTTAATGAAGATTTGGGGTGTAAAAATCTTGAAAAAAGTTAAAAAAATGCTTGCATTTCAAGGACTTGTGTGTTATTATATCAAAGCATGATTATGGGAAGTGGGGCAATTATGCCCAAAACCATACATGCTGATATGCGTTGATGCAGAAGGTGGCCGTTCAAAGAAACGGGGAATTTCTGCGGAGTATGTCCGATTTTAAACCGGGCGAATCAGGTCTGCTGACCAGGGCTGGGTGCGTTTCCCTCGCGCCTTGGCGACGGTCGCAGCAATTGCATCTGCTTTTAGCAACCCGGAAAATATTGTTTCCGGTTTTAAAAATGGGAAACAACGAAACACCCGGGTGCGTTGAAAGTTTTTGCAATGCCCGCCAAATTTTAAGGAGGCGTAAAAAATGGCAGTAAAGGGAAAAATCAGAATCAGACTTAAGGGCTACGACCACAACCTTGTTGACAAGGCAGCGGAGAAGATCGTAGAAACCGCAAAGAGAACAGACGCTCAGGTTTCAGGTCCCGTACCGCTCCCGACAGAGAAGGAAGTTGTTACAGTTCTTCGCGCAGTTCACAAGTACAAGGACTCCCGCGAACAGTTTGAGCAGCGTACACACAAAAGGCTTATAGACATTATCAGACCCTCAGCAAAAACAGTTGAGGCTCTCACAGGTCTTGAGCTTCCCGCAGGCGTCGATATAGAGATTAAGCTCTAATACATTATATAATGCGCATAACGCGCGACTATGATGAACGCCGCAGGTCATGTTGACGAAGAGTCAACCAATAACCTTAAGGAGGAGAAAGGAATTATGCAAAAAGCTCTCATCGGTAAGAAAATCGGCATGACACAGATTTTCGATGCTAACGGAAAAGTTGTTCCGGTAACAGTTGTCGAAGCTGGTCCGTGCGCGGTTGTGATGAAGAAGACAGTGGAAAATGACGGATATGAGGCCATTCAGCTTGGTTTCGGCGACGTCAAGGTCCAGAGAGTAAACAAGCCCATGCAGGGCCACTTCAAGAAGGCTGACATAGCCCCCAAGAAGGCTCTCAGAGAATTCAAGCTCGACAATCAGGAAAGCCTCAACGTAGGAGATATCCTCAAGGCTGACGTGTTCGCAGCAGGCGATCATGTTGATGTAGTCGGCACAAGCAAAGGTAAGGGAACAGCAGGCGCTATCAAGAGATGGAACTTCTCCAGACTCAAGATGAGCCACGGTACAGGTCCCAACGCAAGACATGCAGGTTCACTTGGTGCATGTAGCGATCCTTCAAGAGTCTACAAGGGAAAGAAGCTTGCAGGACACCTTGGTCACGAGAGAGTGACAATCCAGAATCTTGACATCGTCAAGGTTGACGCAGAAAACAACCTCATCGCTATCAAGGGCGGTATCCCCGGTCCTAAGGGCGGTCTGGTAATCATTAAAGACAGCGTTAAGAATGCGTAAGAAAGGAGTAGAGTTTAATGCCTAATTATTCAGTATTTGACAAAACCGGCAAAAAGGTATCCGACATTGCTCTTTCGGACGATATTTTCGCAATAACCCCGAACGTTGCAGCAATGCACCTTTGCGTGGTTGCATATTTGGCAAATCAGCGCCAGGGCACACAGTCTACCCTTACACGCGCTGAAGTCAGCGGCGGCGGAAAGAAGCCCTGGAGACAGAAGGGTTCAGGCCGCGCAAGACAGGGTTCAACAAGAAGCCCGCAGTGGACACACGGCGGTATCGCTCTTGGCCCGAAGCCCCGTGAGTACGGCAAAACAGTTAACAAGAAGGTCAGAAGACTTGCTATGAAGTCTGCTCTTTCTTCAAAGGTTGCTGCTGAGGAGCTTATCGTTCTCGACAGCCTTGAGATGAACGAGATTAAGACCAAGGAAGTTGTAAGCGTTCTTTCAGCTCTCGAGACCGGCAAGAAAGTACTTATCGTGCTTCCCGAGAAGAACGAGACTGTTTACAGAAGTGCACGCAACATCAAGGGCGTTAAGACCACTCTTGTTACTACACTCAATGTTTACGACATTCTCAACTGCGACTCTATCGTAGTTCTCAAGGATGCCGTTGCCAAGATTGAGGAGGTATACGCATGAGCAAATTAGCACAGGATATCATCCTTCGTCCTATCATCACCGAGGAAAGTATGCTCGGCACAGCAGAAAAGAAGTACACCTTCTCTGTTGCTAAGGACGCAAATAAAATCGAGATTGCCAAGGCTGTTGAGGAGCTCTTCAAGGTAGAAGTTAAGAGCGTAAACACAATCAACTGCAGAGGTAAAAAGCGTAGATACGGCCGCTTCGAGGGCTACACCGCATCTTGGAAAAAGGCTGTTGTCACACTGACTGAGGACTCCAAGACAATCGAGTTCTTTGACGGAATGATGTAATCAATCAATAATCCGGCGGTAAAGTATGGAGGGTGACATTTCTCCGCAAAGCCGCTATGAGGAGAGTGAATTAAATGTCGATCAGAGTTTACAAGCCGACTACAAACGCTCGTCGTAACATGTCGGTTACAGATTACTCCGGGCTGTCAAAGGTTGCTCCTGAGAGAAGCTTGCTTGAGCCTCTCGCAAAGAAATCCGGACGTAACAGCTACGGCAGAATCACTGTTCGCCACCGTGGAGGCGGACACCGCAGAAAGTATCGTGTTATCGACTTCAAGCGCGATAAGTTCGATGTTGCTGCAACAGTAAAAACACTTGAGTACGACCCCAACCGTTCAGCTCACATAGCTCTTCTTGAGTATGCTGACGGCGAGAAAAGGTATATCCTTGCTCCTGCGGGTCTCAACGTAGGCGACACAGTTGTTGCCGGCCCCGGTGCTGACATCAAGGTTGGTAACGCACTTCCGCTTACAAATATTCCTACCGGTACTTTCGTTCACAATGTTGAGCTTTATCCCGGCAGAGGCGGTCAGCTTGCAAGAGCAGCAGGTAACTCCGCTCAGCTTATGGCTAAAGAAGGCGTTTATGCTCTTCTTCGTCTGCCTTCAGGTGAGCTCAGAAACGTTCCCGCAACCTGCATGGCAACAATCGGTCAGGTCGGAAACACAGATCACGAGAACGTTAAAGTCGGTAAGGCAGGCCGTACACGCCACATGGGCTGGAGACCGACAGTTCGCGGTTCTGTTATGAACCCCTGCGATCACCCGCACGGTGGTGGTGAAGGTAAGAGCCCGATCGGTAGACCCGGTCCTTGCACTCCGTGGGGCAAGCCTGCACTTGGTTATAAGACAAGATCAACAAAGAAAGCTTCCGATAAGCTTATCGTGAAGCGCCGCAACGGCAAGTAGTCGATGAAAGGAGCAGAAAATAATGGGCAGAAGCATTAAAAAAGGACCTTTCGTGCAGCCTAAACTGCTCGAGAGAGTCGTGGAGATGAACAAGAACGGCGACAAGCAGGTTCTTAAGACCTGGAGCCGCAGCTCTACAATCTTTCCCGAATTTGTCGGCCACACCTTTGCAGTTCATGACGGACGCAAGCATGTCCCCGTGTATGTAACAGAGGATATGGTTGGACATAAACTCGGTGAGTTCGCACCGACCAGAACATTTAAAGGTCATGCGGGTTCCAAAACATCAAATAACGGTAAATAATCAGTCGAAAGGAGTGTGTAACAATGCAAGATACAACATTGCAAGCAGTTGCTAAGGCTAACTATGTGCGCATTGCTCCCCGCAAGGTACAGATAGTTCTTGACCTTATCCGCAACCAGCCGGCAGACAAAGCGCTGGCTATCCTTAAACACACGCCCAAGGCTGCGTGTGAACCGCTTCTTAAGCTTTTGAAGTCCGCGATAGCTAACGCTGAGAACAAGAACATGGACACTTCCATTCTCTATGTCAGCGAGTGTGCTGTCAGCCAGGGACCGACCCTCAAAAGAATAAGAGCCAGAGCTCAGGGTAGAGCGTTCAGAATCAATAAGAAGACTTCGCATATCACCCTTGTGCTCAAGGAAGCAGAATAAGCGAGGAGGAGGTTAAACTATGGGACAGAAAATTAATCCCACCGGTCTCAGAATCGGTGTTATTAAAGACTGGGAGTCACGTTGGTATGCTGATTCAAAGAATTTCGGCGATACTCTCGTAGAAGACTATGATCTTCGTGAGTTCCTCTTTGAGCTCCTTGCTCCGGCAGGTGTGCCAAAGATCGAAATTGAGCGTGATTCCAAGAGAGTCTACGTCAACATCCATTGCGCAAAGCCCGGTATGGTTATCGGTAAGGGCGGCGCTGAGATTGAGAAGCTCAAGAAAATCTGCGAGAAGAAGCTTGGTGGCAAAGAGGTTTCTCTTAACATTATCGAAGTTAAGCAGCCTGACCTCAACGCTCAGCTTGTAGCAGAGAACATCGCTTCTCAGCTTGAAAGAAGAGTTTCCTTCCGTCGTGCTCTTAAGCAGTCTATCGGACGTGCAATGAGACTCGGCGCAAGAGGTATAAAGACTCAGGTTTCCGGCCGTTTGGGCGGAGCTGAAATTGCTCGTACAGAGCAGTATCATGAGGGAACAATCCCGCTTCAGACCATAAGAGCTGATATCGACTACGGTTTTGCTGAGGCAAAGACAACCTATGGCCGTATCGGTGTTAAGGTTTGGGTATACAAGGGCGAAGTTCTCCATGACAACCGCAATAACAGAAGACAACGCAAGGAAGGGGGAGCTCGATAATGCTGTTACCTAAGAGAGTAAAATACCGCAGTGTACACAGAGGCAGACTGGCCGGTAAGGCCAGCCGTGGCAATACTGTTACCTACGGCGACTACGGTCTCGTAGCACTCGAGCCCGCCTGGATAACCTCTAATCAGATAGAGGCTGCCCGTATCGCCATGACTCGTTACATCAAGCGTGGCGGTCAGGTTTGGATAAAGATTTTCCCCGATAAGCCGATAACTGAGAAGCCGGCTGAAACCCGAATGGGTTCAGGTAAAGGTTCTCCCGAATATTGGGTTGCCGTTGTTAAGCCCGGCAGAGTTATGTTTGAGATTGCCGGTGTTGATAAGGAGCTTGCAGCAGAGGCTATGCGTCTTGCAGCTAATAAGCTCCCGATCAAATGTAAATTTGTAACTAAGGAAGAAACGGGTGGTGAGCAGGAATGAAAGCCAGTGAAATAAGAAAACTTTCCGCCAAAGAGCTGGATGCTAAGCTGCTTGAGTTGAAGGATGAACTTTTCAAACTGCGCTTCCAGCAAGCTGTTAACCAGCTCGACAACCCGATGCGAATCAGTGCCGTTAAGAAGGATATCGCACGCATTAAGACCGTTCAGCGTGACATAGAGCTTCACGGCTCCAATTCGTGATGAAAGGGAGGTCAATCAACAAAATGGAAAGAAACCTCAGAAAAACACGCGTTGGTATCGTAACCAGCGACAAGATGGAGAAGACTGTAGTCGTCTCTGTTAAGGACAAAGTAAGACATCCGCTTTATAAGAAGATTATCAACCGTACATTCAAGCTCAAGGCTCATGACGAAGAGAACATCTGCGGTATCGGAGATAAAGTTCTTGTTATGGAGACCCGTCCGATGTCAAAGGACAAGAGATGGCGTGTAGTTGAGATCATCGAGAAGGCTAAATAATTTATGGTAACAGTAAGGAGGCAATCACTGTGATACAGCAACAGAGTTACCTCAAAGTTGCCGACAACACAGGCGCGAAAGAGCTTATGTGCATTCGTGTCCTTGGAGGTTCCGGCAGGAGGTATGCCAATATCGGCGACGTCGTAGTTGCTTCTGTTAAAAAAGCAGCACCCGGCGGCGTAGTTAAAAAAGGCGACGTTGTAAAAGCGGTCGTAGTTCGTACCGCAAAAGGAGTTCGCCGTGATGACGGCACCTACATTCGCTTCGATGAGAATGCAGCTGTTATCATCAAAGAAGACAAAAATCCCAGAGGCACTCGTATTTTTGGACCGGTAGCAAGAGAACTTCGTGAGAAAGATTATCTCAAGATTCTCTCCTTGGCTCCCGAAGTGCTTTAATCGGAGGTGCAACGATGAGTAATAAGGTTCATGTAAAAACCGGTGACGAGGTAATGGTCATCAACGGCAAATACCGCGGCAAGAGAGGCAAGGTCTTAGAGGTCAGCCCCTCAGAAGGCAAGGTTATCGTCGAAGGTGTTAATATCGTCACAAAGCACGTTAAGCCTCGCAAGATGGGCGAGCAGGGTGGCCTTATAAAGGCTGAAAGCGCCCTTTATGCAGACAAGGTTCAGCTCGTTTGCCCCAAGTGCGGCAGACCCACTAGAACCGGCAGCAAAGTAAACGCAAAAGGCAAGAAAGTGCGCACATGCAAGAAGAGCGACTGCCTTGCAGAGTTTGAATAAGGGAGGAGTATGACAATGGCAGCAAGGTTAAAAGAAACCTACACAAAAGAAGTTGCACCTGCTCTTATGAAGAAATTCGAATACAAGAGCGTCATGCAGATCCCGAAGCTTGATAAGATCGTTATCAACGTCGCTTGCGGCGAAGCAAGAGATAACTCAAAGGTTCTCGATGCAGTTGTTTCCGATCTTATGCAGATCACAGGCCAGAAGCCCGTACTCTGCAAAGCGAAGAAATCAGTCGCTAACTTTAAGCTGCGTGAAGGCATGGTAATTGGTGCTAAGGTTACACTCAGAGGAGATAGAATGTACGAGTTCATCGACAGATTCTTCAATCTCGCTCTTCCCCGCGTAAGAGACTTCAGAGGTATCAACCCCAACTCTTTCGACGGTAGAGGTAACTACTCGATGGGTATTAAGGAACAGCTTATATTCCCCGAGATTGATTACGATAAGATTGACAAGGTCAGAGGCATGGATATTTGCTTTGTCACAACAGCAAACACAGATGAAGAGGCTCGTGAGCTGCTCACACTTATGGGCGCTCCGTTCGCAAAATAAGGAGGTATTACGGTGGCCAAAACATCCATGAAGGTAAAGCAGGCAAGACCTGCAAAGTATTCCTCAAGGGCTTATAACAGATGCAAAATCTGCGGCAGACCGCACGCCTATCTTCGCAAGTACGGAGTATGCCGCATCTGCTTCAGAGAGTTGGCACACGCAGGTCAGATTCCCGGCGTTAAGAAAGCCAGCTGGTAAAGAGCAATTGCAAAAGGAGGTTAAACAGTATGCAAATTACTGATTCCATCGGCGATATGCTGACAAGAATCCGCAATGCGAATTCTGCCAGACATGACACGGTGAAGATCCCCGCATCTAACATGAAGAAGGCGATTGCTCAAATTCTTGTTGATGAGGGTTATATAAAGGGATTCAAGGTTGAGGACGACGGCAAGCAGGGCGTTATCGAAATCGCTCTCAAGTACGGCCCCAACAAGTCACAGGTTATAACCGGTTTACGCAGAGTTTCCAAGCCCGGTCTGCGTATATACACAAATTGCGAGGATATGCCCAGAGTTATGAAGGGTCTCGGCATTGCAATCCTCTCAACTTCCAAGGGCATTATGACTGACAAGGATGCACGCAAAGCCAACGTCGGCGGCGAAGTCCTTGCATTTATCTGGTAAGGAGGTGCTGTTAAATGTCACGCATAGGAAACAAACCTATCGCAATCCCCGCAGGGGTTACTGTGCAGGTGGACGGCAGCACTGTCACCGTTAAAGGTGCAAAAGGCGAGCTTACCAGAACTGTACACAGCAATATTGCTGTTGAGGTCGACGGCGCTGTTATCAACGTCAAGCGTCCTGACGACAGCAAAATGAACAAGTCACTTCACGGTCTTACACGTACACTCGTTGCTAACATGGTAACAGGCGTAAGCGAAGGCTACAAGAAGGAGCTTGAGATAAACGGTGTTGGTTACCGTGCCGCTAAAGAGGGTAAAGAGCTTGTTCTCAACATTGGTTACTCTCATCAGGTCAGAATGGCCGAGAAAGATGGCGTCACAGTAGAGGTTCCCGCACCCAATAAGGTAGTTATTTCGGGTCCCGACAAGCAGAAGGTCGGCCAGTTTGCAGCAGAAGTTCGCGAGAAGCGTCCTCCGGAGCCTTATAAGGGCAAGGGAATCAAGTACGTTGACGAGTTCATCCGCCGCAAGGAAGGCAAGGCCGGCAAGGGCGGTAAGTAGTCTTAGATTAAGGAGTGAAAAATTATGGTTAACAGACCGGACAGCAATAAGGCAAGACAAAAGCGTCACACCAGAGTGCGTGCCAAGATATCCGGAACTGCAGAATGCCCCCGCCTTAATGTATTCCGCTCCCTGCAGCACATCTATGCTCAGCTCATAGATGATGTCACGGGCGAAACCCTTGTTTCAGCCTCAACTGTTGAAAAGGATTTTGAGGATTACGGCGGAAATAAATCCGCAGCCCGCAAGGTGGGCAACACACTGGCAAAAAGAGCAGCCGATAAGGGAATAACAGACGTTGTTTTCGACCGCGGCGGCTACATCTATCACGGCCGTGTTCAGGAACTGGCCGAAGGCGCCCGTGAGGGCGGCCTCAACTTCTAAGGAAAGGGAGGATTACTTTTGGCTAAGATTGATGCATCGGCATACGAACTCACAGAAAGAGTTGTTGCTATCAACCGCGTTTCAAAAACCGTTAAGGGCGGTCGTATCTTCAAGTTCTCCGCTCTTGTGGTTGTCGGTGACGGCAACGGAATAATCGGCTTCGGTTTAGGCAAATCCGGCGAAGTTCCCGATGCTATCCGCAAGGGTATCGAAGATGCGAAGAAAAACCTCATGAAGGTTGCACTTAAGGGCACAACAATTCCTCACGAGGTTATCGGTAAGTACGGCGCAGGCGTAGTTCTTCTCAAGCCCGCCGCTCCCGGTACCGGCGTTATCGCCGGCGGTCCTGTCCGTGCAGTCGCTGAGACTGTCGGTATCAAGGATATCCGCTCAAAGGCTCTCAGGTCAAACAATCCCTGTAACGTCGTAAGAGCAACATTGAACGGTCTTGCACAGCTTCGCAACGTCGATGAAGTTGCGGCTATCAGAGGCAAGTCAGCAAAAGAAATTTTAGGTTAAGGAGGGTGGACAACATGGCAGATATTCAAGTAAAGCTCGTTAAGAGCCTTATTGGAAGCACAAAACCTCAGATTGCCACCGCCTATGCACTTGGTCTTCACAGAATTGGCGATGTTTCTGTTCAGCCTGATAACGCGGCCACCCGCGGCAAGCTCAGAAAGCTCGCTCACCTTATCGCTGTAAGCGAAGTCGAGCAAGGAGGTGCTGATTGATGAAATTGCATGAACTTTCACC
>JAZUNO010000087.1:0-15859 GCA_045604185.1 Acutalibacteraceae bacterium
ATCTGTCTGCGGCGTAGCAGGTCTGTTTCTTATTAAAGAACCGCCTCGCACCGTACATAAAACCGAGAGCTCATCCGGCTATTTTGCAGACCTCATTTACGGTTTCAGACCGTCTGTTATAAAGGGCAATCCAAGGCTGTATCTCGCACTTTTAGCTTTCGGTTTTTCTATAGTTGCATTTCAGGTGTTTTATCCCTATCTTCTTGTATATATTCAGTATGTTGTTATTCCCGAAAACGGTGGAGTTGCAAACCTTATCAGACCAAGTGTTATAATAACGGCTGTTATTGTTCTGCTTTTCATCCTTGCAGGCATTGCAACACTTCTCAAAATCTCATCAAAAAACAAAGGGCTTTGTCTTGCACCGTGTGCGATTCTTATGACCTTAGGTTTATTTCTCCTTTCAACATCTACCAACATCCATATTATTCTCATAGGTGTTGTGCCTGTAGTTCTGGGCAATTCGATTATTACTATTATGCTCGGTGCTGCCGTCAAGGACTTCATCCCCGAAGGCAAGGCAGGTCTTTTCCAGGGTATCAGAATGATATTCGTAGTGCTTATTCCTATGGTAGTAGGACCTGTTCTCGGTGATATGGCCTGTCGAAATGCCGCTGCGACCTATCCTAACGAATTCGGTGTTGAAACAATTGTTCCGTCAAAGGATATGTTCTTTGTTGCGGCTATTGTATGTGCGTTAGTTCTTATTCCTCTATACTTCCTTATTAAAAAAGGCTTTGATACAGAAGAAAACAAAAATATTGTTTGAGGTAAAAAGACATGAACAAATGGAATTTCTTTACATCTAAAGAACTCAAGCCCGAGGGTTGGCTTCGCCGTCAGCTTGAAATTCAGGCAGAAGGATTAAGCGGCAATCTACATAAAATATGGCCCGACATCCGTGACAGCGCATGGATTGGCGGAAATCGCGAAGGTTGGGAAAGAGTCCCCTATTGGCTCGACGGCTTTATACCCCTTGCTTATCTGCTCGAAAATGAAGAAATGATTGCTACGGCGAAAAAATATATTGATTCCATTCTGGAAAAGCAGCAGAGTGACGGCTGGATTTGTCCGTGCAAAAAGGAAAAAAGAGGCAGGTACGACACTTGGGCGCTTCAGCTTATCGGTAAAACCCTTACGGTTTACTACGAATGTTCAGGTGACGAGAGAGCTCCCGAAGCTATTTACAGAGCTTTTAAAAACTATTATGAACTGCTTAAAAGCGGAGAGATAGCTCTGTTCGGATGGGGTAAATACAGGTGGTTTGAAACCTTCATAGCTCTCAACTTTTTATATGAGAGATACGGTGAAGAATGGATAAAGGACCTTGCCCGTATTATCAAAGAGCAGGGATACAACTATAACGAGGCTATGAAATCATGGAAAAAACCTAAAAGAATCTGGCGTCGTAAAACCCACATAGTCAATATGACAATGATGCTCAAGTCCGAGGCTGTTTCCTGCGACCTGCTCGGTCTTGAATATACCGACAACGCCGAAAAGCTCCGTGAATGTCTCGATAAATACAACGGCACCGCATTTGAAAGCTTTACGGGTGACGAGTGCCTTTCAGGCATAAGCCCTGTTCAGGGTACAGAGCTTTGTGCCATTGTTGAGCAGATGTATTCCTACGAACTGCTTTACGCTTACACAGGTGACAGAAAATGGGCAGAACGACTTGAGGTTTTAGCTTTTAATGCCTTGCCTGCCACAGTGAGCGATGATATGTGGGCTCATCAGTATGTGCAGATGAGCAACCAGATTGCCTGCAAGCAATTCTTCATACTTGCTCCTTTCGGCACAAACGGTCCGCGGGCACATCTTTTTGGTCTTGAGCCGAATTTCGGTTGCTGTACTGCGAATTTCAATCAAGGCTTCCCGAAGTTTGCTCTGTCAGGCTTTATGCACAATGGTAATACTGTAATCAACTCAGTTATGTTGCCCTGCAGACTTGATACTGAGGGCATCAGCATCAGCCTTGAAACAAATTATCCCTTTGAAAACAAAATGCACTACACAATAAATGCCGAAAAGGAATTCGATTTTATAATCCGTATACCCTCATTTGCCCAAAATCTCAAGGTAAACGGTGAAAAAGCAGACACAAAAGACCTTGAATTGCATATCACAGAGGGTAACACAGAAATTGACCTCGAATTTGAAGCCGTGCCGTTTTTCAAGGAAAGACCGAATAAGCTTAATGCGGTACAGATGGGCTCGCTGCTCTTTTCCGTACCCATTACCTTTAAAGAGAAAATGCACGAATATTCCAGAAGGGGCGTGGTGCGTAAATTCCCCTACTGCGACTATGAGTATATTCCCACAAGCGAATGGAGCTACGGCTACTGTGGTAGCGGACTTACTGCAGAATACAAGGGCATAAGCGATATGCCTTTCTCGGGGGCTACTCCGCCGGTGACTGTTAAGGCGGACGTGCAGAAAATCAATTGGGGTCGCAACCGTATATTCCGGACTGTCTGTGCAAAAGTGCCAAGATCAGTCGAGCCTATTTCCGAAGTCAAAGAAATCGAACTGCACCCTTACGGTTGTGCAAAGCTGAGAATGACGGAAATGCCTGTGCTGAATAAAAAGCAGAAATAAAAGTGTAACAGAAAATCACAAAAGAGGTGACGGTATGGCAACAATACTGATTGTAGAAGACGACAGAAACATGCGTCTGTTGACCGCTGCAAGATTAGAAGATTTATATACGGTGGTTTCTGCCTGCGACGGTATTGAGGCCTTGGATATTATTCATAAAGGCGGTATTGACCTGATAGTGGCAGATATCATGATGCCGCGTATGGACGGTTATGAGCTGTTAAAAACAGTACGGCAGGAGGGATACACCACGCCGTATCTGTTGCTTACGGCAAAGGAGTCTCTGGGCGACAAGCAACGCGGTTTTTCGCTCGGTACGGACGATTATATGACAAAGCCTTTCAGCAGTGATGAATTGCTCTGGAGAGTAGGAGCGTTGTTGCGGCGGGCAAATATTGCTCAAAACAAAAAAATCGAGCTGGGCAATGTTGTTGTCGATTCTGAAAAATATGCGGTGTATACAGACACAGAGTATATCGAGTTTCCAAAAAAAGAATTCGATGTATTGTTCAAGCTGCTTTCCTATCCGAACCGCATTTTCTCAAAGGAGCAGTTGCTTGACAGCGTCTGGGGCATGAATGCCGAAAGCGGTGAAGAAACTATAAAAACGCATATCAGCAGAATTCGTAACAGACTTAAGAACATAACCGAATTTAACATTGTTACGATAAAGGGATTGGGTTACAAAGCCGATATCAGTAAGGAGTAAGTGCGGTGAAGCGAAAAAGCAAAGAAAAACTTGTAAAACTCACGAAAAAAATACTTCCTCAGTTGTTATTCCAATCTGCATCCATTATTATTGCGGCGTTGTCGTCTTTTATTTTTATGACATGGCTTGTCACCGATGTTTTCGGTGTTGAGAACACTTACGAGGCGGCGGGATACGAATTGCTCGGCACGCTTGTTGTTATGGTTTCGACCCTGGCTCCTTTCAACGTTGTTTTATACCGTGCCCGTGCAAAGGAGGTCAACACCCTTTCAAATGCTATAAAAAAGGTAGCAGAGGGAGATTATACAACAAGAATACCGACCAAACGCAGAGAGCAGATTACTCCGATATATGCAAGCTTCAACAAGATGTGTGCTGAGCTTGAAAGCGTCCAGATGTTGCGAAACGACTTTATCAACAGCTATTCGCACGAATTTAAAACACCGATAGCTTCCATCAACGGTTTTGCGTCATTGTTGCTTGAAAAAAATCTGACGGCAGAGGAACAGCGCAAGTATCTTGAAATTATCGTGGATGAGTCGGCACGGCTGTCAAACCTGGCGACAAACACAATTTTGCTCTCAAAGCTTTCTTCTCAGCAGAGCGTAGCGGATTCGGAACAGTATGACCTGAGCGAACAGATAAGGCAGTGTTCTATCATACTTTCAAAGAAATGGCTGGACAAAGAGATTGAGTTTGGTTGCGAGCTGCCTGAAATTCTGTTTGTAGGCAACAAGGAAATGATGCAGCATCTGTGGCTCAACTTGCTGGATAACGCCATAAAATACACTCCTGTCGGGGGTGAAATCACGGTGGAGGCTGCAATCGGAAACGATTGTGCCGTTGTGAAAATCAAGGATACGGGTGAGGGCATCAGTCCCGACATTCAGAAGTATTTGTTTGACCCGTACTTCCAGGGTGACACCTCACATTCACAGCAAGGTCTGGGTCTGGGGCTTGCGATTGCCAAACGCATTGTAGAGCTTTGCGGAGGAACGATAGCGGCACAGAGCGAGTTGTCGGTAGGAAGCACATTTACCGTTACGTTGCCCATAAAAGAAAAAGAAAAAAAGATTGGTTTGTTGAGTGGCATCACACAGGAAATCACACGCATCAAAACGGATCTTTCTTCATAATAACACATCAAAAAGCCACGGTATGAGTCAGTTTTACCGTGGCTTTTTCTCTTGCAAAAATCTTTTGGCGTCGCAGTTTTATGAATTTTTATCACCTGCAACGAGGCAGTTGTTATTGGAAATTAATGCATCTCGGTAAACTGAAAGTAAACAAACTTATTTTTTGAATTTACGAAGCAGACACTGTATAAATGTAAACTCAAACTGCAAGATATGCTTGTCAGGAGGAGAAAATATTATGAAATGGAATATAGTATCAGATTCAAGCATCGATTTGTTTGAATTGGAGATGCCGCAGGAGAATGTTGAGTTCAGCACAGTGCCGTTTGCTATCGGCGTAGGAGAGGCCAACTATATTGATGACGAAAACCTTAATATAAGCGAACTCATATCTGCTATGAAAGCGTGCAAAACAGCAAGCCGGACAGCCTGCCCTTCAGCAGGAGCATGGTACGAGCAGTTCAAAAAAGAAGGCAACGTAATTGCGATTACCATAACAAGCGGTCTTTCGGGAAGCTATAACAGTGCTTGTGTAGCACGCGATATGATTCTTGAAGAACAGCCCGACAAAAAAGTTGCCGTTATCGACTCTCTTTCCACGGGGCCGGAAATGGTTCTGATTCTGAGAAAGCTCTGCGAGCTTATCGGTGAAAACAAGGATTTTGATACGGTTATCACAGAAACACATAAACATATGAATCACACACATGTTGTTTTTGCGTTGTCATCTTTTGATAATCTCGTCAAAAACGGCAGAATGAACAAAGTAGCTGGCTTTATAGCAAACAAGCTCGGTCTTTTGGGAATCGGCATTGCGAGCGAAAAGGGCACTATTGAAATCAAGGGCGTTTCAAGAGGTCGTAGGAAGGCGTTGGATGCTATTATAACCGATATGAAACAGCGAGGCACTTATATAAAAAATGTGGTTATCAGCCATTGTCAGAATGCAGAGTTTGCCGAACAGGTGAAAAATGAAGTTCAGAACGTATGGAACGATGCGAAGGTTACAATTGTTCCGACAAGAGGATTGTGCAGCTATTATGCTGAACAAGGCGGCTTGATTATTGGTTTTTAAAGGAGTTTGCTATGAATAAAGTGATAAAGATTTTGTCCGGAATAGTCGGCGGCGTGGTTGTTCTGTTCGGTTTGGCATGGTCCGTGCTGGAGATTATGACCAATCACGGAATAAACCATTTGTACGATAAAGAAGTAAAAATTTAATCTTAAGTCATCGCTTCGGCGATGACTTTTTTTATTCGGACACTGCTGTTGTATTTGCCCATAAAGGGTGATATAATCAAGGATAAGATTGGTTAGGGTGGCGATTACATGAAAACATTCGGAACATTTTTTCAAAATGACAGGCAGTCACCGATAAAGTACGGGGAGATTAACCTGATTAATCCCAAAAGGCAGCGTCTTAGAGGCGAAGCTCTTCTTGACGGCATTGAAGCCATTCCCGTTTTTCAGGGCTTTTGCGGTACGGACTTTGAGCTTATGAAGATGGGCAGAGATGGTAAGCTTTGTGCAAAGTTTCCTCAGGGCGAAAACCGTCTTATAAACGGACACGAGGGTGTTGTATGGGTGCCGTCGCAGGAGCGTTTTGCAATTGTTCTTATCCGTGGCGGAGACAGCTATGACCCCACACGCTATGCGGAGGATGAAACGTATTTCGAATACGGCTGTGACGGAGCTGACGGCCTTTTCTGCGATAAAAACTATTTTAATCCCGACATGCTTCTTCACCTGCCGAAAGAATATGAGAATCTCAAGAAAATACCGCTTTGCGTGGCGAAAAGACTTTCTTTTGCCGACCCTTATGCGTGTGCTGTTTTTCAGCTTGAACGCATGGAGGATTTAGGTGAGGCTCATAATTTCCGCGTTGAAATGGCAAAGCACAAGTGCTCCGAAGCACAGGCACGGGCATTGGCAAAGGACAATATTTTTGAAAAGACGGTTGTTTTCGGCCTTGGAATGACGGGCTTGTTTATCGCAGACCAGATAAGAAGAAATCATCCCGATGCAAAGATTCTCTTTGTGGGCAGAAGTGATGAAGAGAGCAAAAAGGTCGCCTTTTCAAAGGAGATTGCGAAAGCGGATTATCTTTGCACATCGGGGCTTTCAGAGGACGAAACGGCTGAAAAAATCGTTGAACTGCTCGGCGGAAGAGCGAGCGTATTTGTCGGCACAAGCGGTTCGAATGTAGAGCATCGGATAGCTTTTGAAAAGAAAGTGCTCGGTTGCAACGGCATTTACAACAGCTTTTCGCTCGGTCCGAAAGTTGAGTATGATACAATGCCTTTCGGCTTTGAGAATCACCTTATCTTCGCATCGATAAATTTCAGGCAGGCGCACATGGAAAAGGCGATTGATATTCTGGTTGACAGCCGCTATGACGAGGTTGTTGAGCTGATTGACAAGGATGAGTTTATAAGCAACCCCCTTGACGCTTACGAAAACAAGATTTTCTGCAAGGGTGCACCGCTGAAAACGGGAGTTATCTGGAACAAAGACTATGTTGAAGAGGACAAGTAATATGAAAGCGATTGTTATATCTGAACCCAACAAAATTGAAATAAGAGAAGTACCGATGCCCGAAGTTAAAGAGGGCGAGGCACTGTTGAAGGTAAAACATGTCGGCATCTGCGGAGCGGACGTGGCATCGTTTACGGGCAACCAGCCTTTTACAACCTATCCTAGAATACCGGGCCATGAATTTTCAGCAGAGATTGTTGAGATACCGGAAAACGACAGAGGCTTAAAGGTCGGAGATGTTGTAACCTGCAATCCTTATTTCAATTGTGGCACATGCTACTCCTGCCAGAGAGGTTTTGTCAATTGCTGTACGGATAATCAGACAATGGGAGTGCAGCGCGACGGTGCATTTTGCGAATATATCGCTATGCCCGTTGAGCGTATATATAAAGGTAAGGGGCTCAGCTCAGAAGAGTTGGCGCTCATTGAGCCGTTTTCGATTTCACAGCATGCGGTTTCCAGAGCGGAGATAAAAAAGAGTGATAATGTTTTGGTAATCGGAGCAGGTCCCATAGGTCTGTTTGCACTTCTTGCCGCAAAGCAAAAATGCAATAAAATTGTAGTTGCCGACATTCTCGACAACCGCCTTGAGCTTGCCAAGGAATACGGTGCGGATGCTGTTGTTAATACAAAAACGCAGTCGCTGTCGGATTTTACGCAGGAGTTTACAAACGGCAACGGTTTTGATGTGTGTATAGAGGCGTGCGGTGCACCCGAAACATTCCTCGGCTGTATTGATTCGGCTGCCTTTGCCGCAAACATAATACTTATCGGAAACGGAAAGCGTGAGACGAGCTTTGTCCATTCGGTTATTCTCAAGAAAGAGCTCAACATTCACGGTAGCCGAAACGCATTAAAGGATGACTTTATCAATAACATTGACCTTGTGGCGGGGGATAAAGCCGATGTTATGAAAATGGTAAGCGGTGTTTACGATATGGCGGATGCACTTGATGCGTTCAAGGCACTTGCCAACAACGACGGCACACTTGCAAAGCTGCTGATAAATATAGGCGGTTAAAAACAGTAAAAACGGAGTGACATCATGATTATAGATGCACATGCTCATTTGTGGAAAAAGCAAGCGGGAATTGTAGGCGGCAAACCCGTGTATGACATAGGTGGCGGAAGAAGTGACTTTGGCGGAGAAATCCGTCAAATGATGCCTGCCTATATGACTGACGGTGAAAACACAGCCCAAAGATTTATAGCAAACATGGATTACGCAGGCGTTTCGGGTGCTGTTATTACCCAGGAATATATCGACGGAAATCAGGATGCATATTTGCTTGAGTGCAAGGCCGAATACAGTGACAGACTTAAGGTTTGTGCACTGTATGAAGAGAAGCCGCTCGGCGATATTTCCTCTTTTGACGGCATAAAAATCTGTGCATCAAGGCTTGCTGACAGGAATTTGCTTAATCATACATATCCCTTTAAGGTTGCGGCCCAAAACGGCAAGTTTATTTCTATAGACCTTGCCGACGGAGCCGAGCAGACCGATATGTTGGCAAGAATTATAGCAGAGTTTTCCGACCTTAAAATCGCAATCGGCCATTTCGGTATGGTTACCCGTGAGGGGTGGCTCAGTCAGATAAGGCTTGCAAAGAACAAGAATGTGTTTGTTGAAAGCGGCGGTATAACGTGGCTTTTTAACAGCGAGTTTTACCCCTACCCCTCGGCGGTTGAGGCTATAAATCAGGCTGCAGATGAGGTTGGCTTTGAAAAGCTTATGTGGGGCAGTGACTATCCTCGCACAATGACGGCAATCACCTATAAAATGAGCCTTGATTTTATCGAAAAAACAGCCGATATATCGGAAGAAAACAAAAAGCTTCTTCTGGGCAGGAACGCAAAAGCTTTCTATGGCTTTGGTGATTTGGATACACCTAAAAAAATAAAAAACATGGTTGAAGATTAAAAAAGGCCCGTAATACACACGTATTACGGGCCTTTTGTTTACCTGAAATTAACCTATTTCAATTTTAAAACAAATCGGCAAATCGGTTTGCGGTTCTTTGTTTAACTGTATTTCAAGACACTCATCGTTTCGGTTAAAGCTTATCTCTTCATCGCATCCGAGAAGCTTCACGCTTTCAATAAGATAGTCGTGCGGATTATGCTTTTTGAGCGTTTTGATTTTTATGGTTTTTGACGGTCTCATCTGGAAAACATAAAGGAATCCGTTTTTATAGGTAAATCTGAAATCTTCGCTTGTGAAAGGCTTTTCGTCGCCGTCTTTGAAGAATCCGTCTTCGGCGTTGACTTCGCCCTCACCGAACTGTTTCCAGAATGTAGTTGCGTAAATACCCTCGCCGTTGACTGAGAGCCACTCACCCATATCAAGAAGAACTTTGGTTTCCTCGTCGGTGATAGTGCCGTCGGCTTTCGGGCCGATGTTTATCAGGAGATTTCCGTTTTTGGAAACGATGTCGATAAGATCGCAGATAACCTGCCTCGAGCTTTTGTATTCGTTGTCTTTTCTGTATCCCCAGGAGCATTTACCTATAGCGGTATCCGTCTGCCAATAAATCGGAGATATTCCCGAAAGAGCACCTCTTTCGACGTCAAAGGTGGCAACGGTCGGCGGAAAAGCCTCATGCTTGTAGTTTATTGTGACTTCCTTGCCCCATTCTTCGGCACGGTTGTAGTAATATGCCGCAAGTTTTTTGAGATAAGGCTTAAACGAGTGGTTGTGAATCCACCAGTCGAAGTAGAGTACAGACGGCTGATACTTGTCAACAAGCTCGCAGGTACGCACAAGCCAGTCCTCAAGCCATTCTTCACTTGCACCTTTTGAATATGTGTCGGCAGTATGGATGTGCAGTTCGTGGGAGTTGAATTCCTTGCAGTAGACGGCAGGACCGTAGAAGTCTCTGTAAGTTTCATCGTTTACATCGCTGTCAAAGGTTCTGCCCAGGTTCATAAAGAAATAGTGTTCAGCACGGTGGGTTGATGCACAAAGAGTAAGCCCCTGCTTTTCGCATTCCGCTTTCAGCTCGCCCACAACGTCACGGCATGGCCCCATTTCTTTTGCATTCCAGCGGTTGAACGCTGTCTCATACATTGCAAAACCGTCGTGATGTTCAGCAACGGGCATAACATATTTCATGCCTGCTTT
This sequence comes from Acutalibacteraceae bacterium, assembly GCA_045604185.1. Lineage (GTDB taxonomy): Bacteria > Bacillota > Clostridia > Oscillospirales > Acutalibacteraceae > CAG-177. The sequence continues at coordinate 10,103 of JAZUNO010000087.1, forward strand.
TTTGAAAAGGGAAACCCATTGTGCGGCATCAAACTTCTCGGCTTTAAACATGGGGATAAAATCTTTGTATCCGAAATCTTTTTGCTCTCCGTAAGTTTTTCTGTGGTATTCAAACTCACGCACGTTTTTGTCGTACATGCCTCTGGAGTACCACTCGCAACCGTAGGCAGGCACGCTGTAAATACCCCAATGGATAAACACACCGAGCTTGTCACGCATATACCACTCAGGCACTTTGTGGTGAGAGAGCGAAGCCCAATCGGGCTTGTATTTTCCGTTTTGATTAACCTCGTCAATCAGCTTTAAATATTCATTCGTTGTCATGGCACATCACCTGATTTGTGTATTTTTTTTATAATATCATATTTGGTTGTTTGACTACAACAAAAAGAAATGCATATTTTAAAAAACTCAAACAAAACTATCTGTATGGGTGCAGGCGGAGCTTTCGGAAGAAAACGGGACAACTGATATTATTACGGCAATCTTGGTCTATTGCTGACGGGAGACGACGAAAACGGCTATGATTTGATGATAAAAACCGATTGACGGTTTTATTCTGTCGGGGAGTGTGGTATAATTGCCTCGGGCAGATTTATAAGGAGGGGCATATGGATATTCTGTACTCCGATGACAATATAGTGGTTTGCATAAAACCCGTAGGTGTGGACTCTGAAAAGGGTGTTGCCGAACAGTTAAAGTTGCAGTTTTCAGGTGAGATATATACGGTTCATCGCTTGGATTTAAACGTGGGCGGTGTTATGGTATATGCACGTACGAAGCAGGCGGCAGCAAACCTTTCACGGGCCATACAGGACGGGACGATGATAAAAGAATACGTAGCAGAGGTCCACGGCACGCCGCCTCAAAGCGGTGATTGGGAGGTTTTGCTTTTTAAGGATTCCCGAAAAAACAAGGTGTTTGTTGTAAAGAGAATGCGGGGCGGAGTTAAAAAGGCGAGGCTGGAGTTTGTGCGCCTGAGTGAGGGTGAGACGTCTCAGGTTCGCATCCGCTTACATACGGGTCGCAGTCATCAGATTCGTGTTCAGTTTGCAAGCAGGGGATTTCCGCTTGTAGGTGACCACAAATACGGCTCGCGTGATGAGGCAACGGCACCGAAACTCTTCTCGTGCAAAATCACGTTTCCCTACAAGGGGGAATCTGTGTCCTTTGAGGCGAAGCCCGATTGGATATAGGCAGAGAAATATAAAAAGCCACGGCAAGGTTGCCGTGGCTTTTGTGCATATATTTACCATCTGTTTTCGACGTATTCGCAGAACGTAAACAGGTCTTTGATTTCAAGCTTTGTGCCGTCATCAAGCGTTACGTCACCGTTCCAGATACCGAAAATCTGGTGGCAGTTCATTCTGCCGACTTTAAGGTCTATGTCTGAATGGTTATCTAATGTGGGTTGCATGGTCATGTTGAACCTGCCGTCTTCGGAAATGAATTTCCAAGGCTCCATATATCTGTCTTTGGGGAACTTTTCAACATCGACTGCACCGAGCTTGTGAACCTTGCCGTCATAGAAAAGGCAGGTTTCCGTAGCGTTGCTTTCGTCGCCGATTGCCCAAGTGATTTCAAAACCGAAAAGATGTTTCTGACCGTTATCGTCAGTTATGTACTGTGAGCCGCAACCCCAATACCATACCATGCGGTGAACGGTGTTTACTCTTCCCCAGTCGAGAGCGCAGAAAGTGTTTTCTTTTGAGAACTCATAAAACAAATCTCCGTATTTGATAGTGGCACTGCAGGGCATACAAATCTGCTTTGTTGTCATGAAATACTTTGTTTTGTCCTCGTTGAAGGGGAAAATGGTGGTCAGGTTTTCAAGTCCGGGCATAATATCCATGCTGGCATTACACTCGACTGTCTTTCCCTTGTGGGGTTTCTTGAACCACAGCGTTCTCTCGGTTTCCATGGTGTTGAAATCGAACTCGGTAGCACCGATTTTATCCTTAAATCGGTTGGGGACATCTCCCTTTGCAGGCGGGACATGCTTGTTCGGGCCAAGAAAATACTGTGTGGCGTCGACAAGAACTTCACCGGTTTTCAGGTCAACGAGCTTTGCTCCTACATATCCGCCGATGTTGATGTTTGCAAAGCTTATGAGCAGCTGCATTCTGTCGTCGCAGATGTTATAGAAGTCCCATTCTTTGCGGCTCATAATGCCGGTTTTGACAAGGTTTCTGTCGTATTCAAAAACATTGTGTCTTGCCCAGCCCTTTGCGAGCAAAGTACCGTCCTCTGCAAGCAGCGGAGTGCTTTCGGTGTATTCTGTCTGTTTTGATTTTTCTTTCCAATCTTTAAAAGGCACGTAAGTTCTTGGTAGTTCTTTGCTCATTTCAGAATCCCTCCAACAAAATAGTATGTTAATACTTTAACACATCAATGTTCTTTTTTCAATATAAATAGAGGGTTGCCGTCCAACTTTTCAATATATTGGTTTGTTGATTTTTGCAGTATACCGTGTTAAAATTATATAAACTTTTACGCAGAGGTGCGAGGATATGAAAATAACAAATGACATCAAATATATTGGCGTTAACGACAGGCAGATAGACCTGTTTGAGGGACAGTATACAGTGCCCGAAGGCATGTCCTATAATTCATACGCAATTATTGACGAAAAGATTGCGATTATGGATACTGTTGATGCGGCTTTTGGGCAGGAGTGGCTTGACAATATCAAGGAAACTCTCGGTGACAGAAAGCCCGATTATCTTGTTGTTCAGCATATGGAGCCCGACCACTCGGCCAATATAGTAAATTTTGTTAAAAGCTATCCGGATGCCATAATTGTTTCGTCATCGAGAGCTTTTGTGATGATGAAAAACTTCTTTGGGACGGATTTTGCTGACAGACAGATAGTTGTCGGTGAGGGCGATACGCTTTCTTTGGGTAAGCACAACCTGACCTTTGTAACCGCACCCATGGTGCATTGGCCTGAGGTTATAGTGACTTATGACAGCACAGACAAGGTGCTGTTTTCGGCGGACGGATTCGGAAAATTCGGGGCACTTGATGCTGATGAAGATTGGGCCTGCGAGGCAAGACGCTATTACATCGGTATTGTCGGAAAATACGGTGCACAGGTGCAGGCGTTGCTGAAAAAGGCGGCAGGGTTGGATATTCAGATTATCTGTCCTCTTCACGGCCCCGTGCTGACGGAAAATCTCGGATACTATATCGGTCTTTATGACACATGGTCAAGCTATCAGCCTGAAGAAGAGGGCGTGATGATAGCATATACTTCTGTTTATGGGAATACTAAAAAGGCGGTAATGCTTCTGGCCGATAAGTTAAAGGAAAAGGGATGCCCGAAAGTGGTTGTCAATGACCTTGCACGCTGTGACATGGCAGAGGCTGTTGAAGATGCATTCAGATACAGCAAGACAGTTTTTGCCACCACGACCTACAATTCGGATATTTTTCCGTTTATGCGAGAGTTCATCAATCACTTAACAGAGCGTAATTTCAGCAACCGCACCGTAGCTTTTATGGAAAACGGAAGCTGGGCACCCCAGGCTACAAAAATTATGAAAAGGATGCTGGAAAAGAGCAAGAATCTTAAAGTTGTTGAGAGTGAAGTGAAAATAATATCGGCTCTTAATGATGACAGCAATGCACAGGTTGAAGCACTGGCAGAAGAACTGTGCAAATAATAAAATGCGGAGGAAAAATATGAGCGAGAACAGATTTTACATTTGTGAACATTGCGGAAACATTGTCGGAATGATAAACGATGCGGGGGTACCGCTTGTGTGTTGCGGTCAGAAGATGACAAAGCTTGAGCCTGGAACGGTTGAAGCGAGTGTCGAAAAGCATATTCCCGTTGTGACGGTTGAGGATGGATTTGTTAAAGCAATAGTCGGTTCAGTCACGCATCCTATGACAGAGGAGCACAGTATTATGTGGGTATATCTTCAGACAGACCGTGGCGGTCAGAGAAAGAATCTGGCACCTGACAGCGCACCTGAAGTAACATTCGCACTGGCAGATGAAAAGCCAATTGCTGTTTATGCTTATTGCAATCTCCACGGACTGTGGAAGGCTGACGTTTAAGAGGATAACTTCAGCGAAGAAAACTAAAGATATTTTAAGCTCTGAATAAACTTTATTTTGTGAGTTTATTCGGAGCTTCTTCTTTTAAAAAGATACCGATTGAGGGAGCGGAATTTACAAAAAACCTCATAATAAACTCACGGTTCGCACAAAAAACTTATTGCAAAAACAGGCCTAATCATTTATAATTATAAAGTGAATATACAAGCAAAATTTGACCTATGGGGTGCAGGCAGTGTTTAAGATTGGATTTGACAATGATTTATATATCAAGAAGCAGTCCGAAGAGATCAGCAAACGAATTCATGAATTCGGCGGCAAGCTGTATCTTGAGTTCGGCGGCAAGCTTTTTGACGATTATCACGCATCTCGTGTACTGCCGGGATTTAAGCCTGACAGTAAGCTTCAGATGCTCAAGAACATCGGCTCCGATGTTGAGATAGTCATTGTCATAAACGCAGGCGATATTGAGTCAAACAAGATTCGTCGCGACCTCGGCATAACTTATGACAGCGATGTACTCCGACTTATTGATGCATTTCGATCAATCGGACTTTTTGTGGGCAGCGTTGTTATCAATCAGTATAGCGGTCAGCCGGCAGCACTTGCATTTAAGAACCGCTTAAACTCACTTGGCGTCAAGGTTTATATCCACTATAACATAGAAGGCTATCCCTACAATATACCCCATATTGTCAGCGAAAACGGCTTTGGTAAAAACGAATATATCGAAACGGAGCGTCCGCTTGTTGTTATTACCGCCCCGGGTCCGGGAAGCGGAAAAATGTCAACCTGTCTGTCCCAGCTTTACCATGACAATCTGCGTGGCGTGAAAGCAGGTTACGCAAAGTTTGAGACGTTCCCGATATGGAATCTGGCTCTCAAACATCCCGTAAACCTTGCTTATGAGGCGGCAACTGCGGATCTCAATGACGTAAACGTTATCGATCCGTATCACCTTGAGGCCTACGGCACTACAACCGTTAACTATAACAGAGATGTTGAGGTATTCCCCGTTCTCAATGCGATTTTTGAGAAGATAGAAGGCAAGAGCCCCTACAAATCTCCGACGGATATGGGCGTCAACATGGCAGGCTACTGCATAATTGACGACGACGCAACAAGAGAAGCTTCTCTCAACGAGATAGTCAGACGCTATTTTGATGCTATGTGTGCCAAGCGTAAGGGCTTGTCCGGTGATGGCGAAGTAATGAAGATAGAAAGTCTGATGAATCAGGCAGGAATCACAGAAGAATACAGAAAGTGCGTGAAAGTGGCACTCGACCGTGCAAAAGAAACGGACAATCCGGCCGTTGCAATAGAGCTTACCGACGGCAGGATAATCACGGGAAAAACAAGTGCTTTGCTCGGTGCCAGCTCTGCGGCACTTCTCAATGCCGTAAAGCTTATAAGCGGACAATCCAAAGAGCTGTTGCTGATAGACCCGGGTGTTATCGAGCCCATTCAGGCATTGAAAACCGGAGTTCTGGGCAACAAAAACCCGAGATTGCATACAGATGAGGTGCTCGTGGCACTTTCCATCAGTGCTACCCAGAACGAGGCGGCAAAGAAAGCGGTTGACAGTCTGCCGCTGCTCAGAGGCTGTGAGGCTCACTCGAGCGTTATACTCTCACCCGTAGATGCTGACGTCTACCGTAAACTCGGTATAAAGCTTACCTGCGAACCGCATTA
>JAZUNO010000088.1:0-3609 GCA_045604185.1 Acutalibacteraceae bacterium
TACCCGGATCAGGTTCATAGGGTATCATCTCAGCCGACACAGTGTCAGCACCCCTTGTATTATTCAGTTGTGATTACCCTTGTTTCCCCTCGAGTTCTGCCTTGCCCTCGGGAGTATCTCTGTAGTACTGAGTCTTGGGATTCGGATGCTCTCTTGACTCCCAAAGCTTTTGTGCCACAGGTGCCCACTCAGCTGCAAATCTATCGCATCTTGAGCAGAGCGTCTCAACATCCTCCGGAGCCAGAAGGTCGGTGGATTTAGCTCCCGTATCCTTGATAATCTTTCTCAGACAATCAGGATTTTCAAGCAGCGGACACGGTCTTAAGTGGTTATCGTTGAAAGGTTGTCCTTTCCAATAAGCCTGGAACAACGGACGCTTGAGTGCTTCAAGAAGCGTATGCTGCCTGATGTTCGAATCCGAATAGTGTACAAACACGCATGGTTCAATATCACCTGCGGAATTGATGTGGAAATAGTTTCTGCCACCGGCTATACAGCCGCCGACATACTCGCCGTCATCCTGGAAGTCCATTACAAATATGGGCTTGCCGGTTTTACTGTTGCGCATTTCACGAAGCCAACCGTACATATGCGTACGCTGTTCGGGAGTGGGAATAAGCTCTTCAACTGCGTCTCTGCCGACAGGCATATAGTTGAAGTACAGTGCAAAGCGTGCACCCTTGGCTATCATATCATCAATGAAAGCCTCCGAAGTGACCGCCTCAACATTTTCTCTCGTATAGCATACCGAGATTCCGAAAAGGCATCCCTTACGGCGAAGCAAATCCATAGCACTCATAACATTGGCATAGCTACCCTCGCCACGGCGTGCATCGTTGCTCTCCTGAGTACCCTCTATGCTTATTGCCAAAGTGATATTGCCGACACGCTTCATCTCTTCGCAGAAAGCATCATCAACCAAATCGGCGTTTGTATAGCACAAAAACGCACACTCCGGATGATTGTCGCACAGCTTGATTATATCGTTTTTACGAAGCAACGGCTCACCGCCTGTGAACATGTAAAAACGTGTACCCATGTCCACGCCCTGGCAGACTATACTGTCAAGCTCGTCATAAGAGAGGCTCTGCTTGTGGCCGTACTCTGCAGACCAGCAACCCTTACACCTGCGGTTGCAGGCACTTGTCGGGTCAAGCAACATAATCCACGGGATATTGCAGTGATACTTTTCACGGTTTTCTCTTACCGTTCTTACTCCGTTTACTGCTCCGCTGACTCCGAAAGAAAGAAGCATTTTCTTTATGACGTTATGGTCAACTGTATCTATCATATCGACAGCCAGCTTGCGCCAGACATTGTCGGGGTCTTTTACGCCTTCACGTATTTTCTCAAAGTTTTTCACTGGAAAAACATTGCCAAGAAGAGCCTCAGCCTTATCCACAAGTTTGATGAAATTTTTATCCGGGTCTTTCTTGACATATTTAAGAACTCGGTCAATAACAACTGCCGCACCGGCACGCTGGGCTTTTTCTTTAACCGTCATATTTTCCGCTCCTTTCTGTCAGGATTTACAAGCATAATACATATAGTTTACCACGATAAAATTATAAAATCAACAAAATGAAGAAATTTAATAAATTAATAAATTGAGGGGCCTCACATTGGAATTTATACGTTCAAAGCGTTCTGTGCACCCGAATAAAATGACATCATAATTGTTTTTGCGGATATTGTCCTTTGTCGCATTGCTATTTTAATGTCAATATGATAATATAAGATATATATTCCGAAAAGGGTGATTACATGGGTAAAAAGATTATTGTAGCAGGTCTCGGCCACGGCGGCATTGCGGCTGCGGCACTTATTGCAAAGGCAGGCTTCGACGTTACCGTTTATGAGCAGAAAAAAGAAGGAACTCTCGGTTATGACTGGACCGACATTTTTGCTCCCGACGCTCTGGGCATCGCAGGTATGGATATGCCGGACGACGATAAGTTTGAATACAAAGAGGACATGACGTTCTTCAATCCTTCTTTCACAACCGCTCTGCGTCAGAATGTTCCCGAGGCTAATCTCGAAATCAAAATGGAACGCAAGGACATTTATGACCACTTTATTGAGAACGCTCTCAAACACGGCGTTAAAATAGTTTATGACTGTAAGGTCGAGGGTCCCATTGTTCTTGGCAACAGAGTTGTCGGTATCAAAACGGAAAAAGGTGACGTCTACGGCGACCTCGTTATCGACTCATGCGGTCTGAATTCACCCGTACGCCGTAATCTTCCCGAATCTTTCGGCATAGAAAAGGATGTCGCAAGAAACGAAAAAATCTCTATTTACAGAGCCTTCTTCAACGTTGCAAGCGACGAAGAAGTTGAGGCGAAGTTTAAGGTTATGCTCTTTGCAGGCGGTATACGCGGCATCAGCTGGATTGCTTCCGAAGATGACCACACAGACCTTCTCCTCGGAAGGTTTGAGGAGTTTGACATGGACGAAGTTGAACGTTTTTCAGACTATCTGCGTCAGACGAACCCAAGACTCGGAAAAGAGGTTGTCAGGGGCGGCCAGTTCGTTGAGATTCCCGTGCGTCAGCCGCTTTCAATCATGGTTGCGGACGGCTATGCCGCAATCGGTGACAGTGCATTTATGACAGTTCCGCTTATCGGTTCGGGTATCGCAAACAGCCTTAAGGCTGCAAAGGTTCTTGCAGATACGGTTATTTCAGACAAAAATCAGTCTTTCAGCGTAGAGTCGCTCTGGAGATACCAGGCAGGTTATTATAAAGTTCTCGGTGCCGGCCTTGCACCCCTCGCCTGCGGAAAGCTCCTGCTTCTCAGCCTTACGCCCGAAGAGGTTGACTACGTTTTTGAAAAAGGCATCATGACCGCAGATATGATGACCATCGGTGCAGATTTCACGGGCCTTTCAAGCATTAACATAGACCCTAAAAATCTTATCAACCAGGCAAAACAGGTTTGCGGCGATACCGCACTCCTCAAAAAGATTATCGCATGTGGCGTGCGTATGGGCAAGGTTATTGCAACATGTGCGGCAATGCCGAAACAATGGAACACAAAAAGAGTTCATTCGTGGGCAAAAGTTTACGAAAGTGCTTTTAAATAAGGAGCAGTTATGTTTAGACAAATGAGAAGATTCAAGCAGGCAGTCCCCGAAGAGGAGTGCATCAGAATTCTTGAAAACGAGGAGTCTGGCGTGCTCGGCGTAATCGGAGATGACGGATATCCCTATACCGTTCCGCTAAACTACATCTATACCGACGGTAAAATCTATTTCCACACCGCCAAAAGCGGTCACAAAAACGATGCGATTATCAATAACGAAAAGGTGTCGTTCTGCGTTGTTGAAAAATCGGTGATTAAGCCCGAACAATTCACTTCCGATTTCAGAAGTGTAGTGGTTTTCGGCAAGGCAAAAATAATCAGCAATCCCGAAGAAATGCGCAACGCCATGGATATAATCACCAGAAAGTATTCCCCGAATGCCGACAATGCAACCGTAAACAGTAAAATCGATGTGCGTTTCAATGCACTCGCAATTATCGAAATGACGATAGAACATATCAGCGGCAAGGAGTCCATGAGCTTTACCAAAATGAGATAACCTTTATTATCAGCAAAAGGTCCCCGT
>JAZUNO010000089.1:0-43526 GCA_045604185.1 Acutalibacteraceae bacterium
CAGTGCCACGGCTCGTAGGTTATCTTTGTGATGTGCTGCTTATCCTTCGGGTAGCGCAGAATAAAACCGTAATCGGCGGCATTCTCCTGAAGCCATGCAAACTCGTCGCTTCTTTCAAAGCTTACCTCAAGTGAAAGAATATCCATTGCCAGACCTGCATTGTGTTCGCTGGTTGACGGCGGAAGTATAATCTCGGACGCCATTATCGTCGCCTGAGCTTTGCTGTAACCTTGATTCACATAGTCGGCTATAAGATTTTCAAAGTTGTTTTTCTGACGCTGAACGGAACGGTAGCCCGAAAGCGGTGAAAGTTTAAGCCCGTCTTCGAGTGCGGCATTGTACATATCTATATAGTACGGTGCTACACGGTAATCGAGATAGCCTCGGTCATATCCGCCGTAAATATCTACAACCGTTTTGACGGTTTTAACCTCAAAATCATCGGGTAAAATATAGTCACGGTTGACAAGAAGCAAATTCCACTTGCCGTCTTTCATAATTGCAAGTTTAGGATTAAAGCCTGCATATGCATACGCATATTCGCTCACACTTTCAGCCTTGGTTGTGTCTGCAGCCTTTTTCTCCGTAGTTTTTTCTTCCTCGGTCTCGGTTTCAGCCTCGGTGCTCAGAGCGTCGGTTGTATCACCGTCAGCTTCAGTCGGGATTACAGTTGTTAAAACATCTCCTGTTGTGCCATCTGTTGTAGTCTCCGCATCATCAGAGCCCAACTTTACAGCGGCATAACTGCCCACTAAACCGATAACCGCAACAGCCAATACCACTGCAATAATCGTTCTTATTTTTGCTGATTTATTCATAATATCACCATTCCCTCTTTTTGCAGTTTATATTTTATTACACTTTGAATGTTATGTCAATTTCAAAAGCGAAACATCAGCTTTTATTTTGACTTAAACCATAATATATTACTTCCGAAAGGAGATTTACCCCATGACAGCCAGAGAAAGCGTAAAAAATTATCCGTCAGCGTTGCGTGAGATGACCAACTACTCGGCACGCGGAATTAAAAAAATTTGTACAGAGGTCGGTGCACGCCCGATTGCAAGTGAGCAGGAGTTTGACGCTCAAAAACGCATGATGACAGAACTTGAGCAGTGCTGTGACAAAGTTGAGATTGAGGAGTTCAAGGTCAGACCCGCATCACTTTATTTAAGTCTGATTGTGTTGTTTGCCCTATCGATAGCTACACTCGTGATGGTATTTTTAGATTTGATAGTACCCGCAATTATTATGTGCGTCCCTGTACTCATTGTCTTGCTTAGTATTATATTGCGTAAAAATATTTTTGCGCCGTTCTTTCCTAAAAAAACATCGCACAATATCATCGGCATTAAAAAGCCTGCAGGCACCGTAAGCCGCTGCATAATATTCAGTGCTTACTGCGATTCAACCTCAAAGAAAAATCCTGAAAAAGGCCCTGTCGGCGCCAACTGCAACCTGAGCGGATGCTTTGCCGCCCTCTCCGTTGTGAAATTCCTGCAACGCCAGAACCTGACGCTTGAAAATACCGAGGTCTGGATTGTCCTGACAGGCTCGCATAAAGCTAACTCAAACGGAGTGCTTGCCTTTGCAAAGAATCACAAGTTTGATGATGTTCAGACCGTATTTGTAGGTCTTGATACGCTGTACGACCCCGACAGTATAACCGTCGCAGCAGGAGAACCGGCTGTTTATAACCTTGTTGCATCTGCCGCTGACACCGCAAACTGCAACATTACGCAGGGAAAAGCTTCAAAGGATACCGAAGCTCTTGCCAAGAGCGGTATGAAAACTGTCTGCATCGGTGCAAACGGTAAAAACTCTCTCGATGCAAAGGCCGACAATGCAGACGCACTCAATCTCAATGCAATCGAGTCCTGTATTGATGTTGCACTCGAAACAGTCTTTCTCTATGACTGCCAAGAATTAGTTCAATAAGCATTGTATAAAACTAACAAAAAGCGTATTGCTTTTTCCATATTTATACCAAAAATATTTTGTGCAGGAAACTTTTGCTGTTCTAAGTAAAGTTTATATGCTATAATGATTTTGTCTAAATGGCGGTTTGCTGTGACTGTAATTTTGCACATCCGCTCAAAAATGAAAGGGGATTAAACCTTTATGAAGAAAAAGATTTATTCGCTTTGCGCACTCCTTATAGCGTTTGCTATGATTTTCTCATTTGCCGCTTGTGACTCCTTAGCTCCTGAGGAAGAAACAACCGAGCCACCCATTATAAGCAAAACTCCCATGCCCACAAGCGACGAGGCTGCTCTCAACTATTTCAACGGCCTTATCAACGCCGTTAAAGCAGGCAAGCCCGGCACCATGAAAGAGCAGACAAACAAAAATGTTTCCGATGTTATCTGCGGCGAGGAAAACGGTGAAAGAAACGAGCTTCTCGAAAATGCTTTCCCCACACTCAAGAAATACATACTTCAGTCCGCTGAAAGCGTTGAGACAAAATACGGCGACGACCTTACCGAGAAGTTCCCCATTGCAGGTGCGGATTGGTCCAGCAAGCTCACAATGGCTGACATAAAGAGTGCTGTCTGTGTCGAAAACGAGGACAACTATGAGCTGACAATCATCCTCAACGATGAAGTCAACCCCACTCAGGCAGGCGTTCACGGCAAAGCTTTTGACATTCCTACAGATGCTGACAGACAGGCTATCCTCAAGGAATTCCAGGATAAAACGAAGGACTATCTTTCTATCAGCGGAATCGATTCTCTCTCCTACACAGAGTGCCAGATTTTCTGTGTTATCGAAAGAGAAACAGATAAGCTCATTTCAGTTGAGTATTCAAGAAACGTAAAAATCGGCACTACTCTTACCTGCGTCGGCACTCTTGAAGAAATGGGCACTGTTCCCTGCTCCTTTAAATACAGCTACGCTGAAAGATACAGCTTTGACTGGACTGACCCCAACGCACCTACTACCGAGGCTGCTGAATAAATTATAAAAAATTTAAGGCTCACGCAAAGCGTGCTCCTTTTTACTTTTATCTGAGTTCCTTTTTCATCCAAATGTGAGGGCAGTCTTCTTCAAAATCTATCTCTCCATATGAGGAATAGCCCAACTTTTCATAAAACTCAGCAGCCCTTAGCTGTGAATGTAAGAACACGCTGTCTCCGCCGAGTTGTTTTATCTGCTCCTCGGCAGCACCTAAAACTGCACTACCAAACTTTTTGCCTCTGTATTCTTTGAGCACGGCTATACGTCCGGCTGTATATGAACCGTTTTCATTCAAAAAATATCTGCAGGTGGCAACAGCCTTTTCATCTGTAAAAAGCACAATGTGATACGCAACTTTATCAACCGAATCGAACTCCTCACAAAAGCCCTGCTCTTTTACAAAAACTTCTTGACGAATCTCCGCCGCTTCCTTTGGCAGTGTTGTATAGGTTTTAATTGTCATCATCAACCTCCGTGCTGTTTTACTATCTTAACCGCCATTTTAACGAGCGTTGGGCCAAACGAGTCTAGGTATATATCGAGATACTCCTGAGCAGATACTCTTCCGCCGAGAGTCAACACCTCCATAGGAGTTCCGGCAAGAATTATGTCTATACCTGCATCTTCAAATCCGTTTCGCTGATAAAAAGCTTTTCTTCTTACGGTATCGGGCTTTTTGGTGTCAGGCTTTTCGATTTCAACTATAAGTCTCTTTCCACTGTACCTCTCAGCCAGCAACGCAATCACTTGTGACCCTATTCCATGTCCGCGACAACTTTCATCAACCGCAAAATAGTTTAATAAAACCGTATCTTTGTAGCAAGTCGGGACAGCAAGTGCACTCGGCCCTGAATCGGTCCGCACTAAAAGAATCTCCATTTTCCCCTTTTCGCATTTCCTGCGCATGAAAGAAAAAGGCATACGCTCATAAATAGGGAATGACTTGCGGTAAAGCTCCTTAATATAGCCGTAATCTGCCTTGTGGGCTTTTTGCAAAACCATAGTAAACTCCTGGATATCTATAATTATTCCCACCGACAAAATCGGTGGGATTTTTATATTGCTTATTCGTCTCTCTGTGCCAAGCTTCTGCCCATGAGAACGCCCATAACCGAAGCCATCATCAAACCTCTCGTCCAGCCGCTTGAATCGCCAAGACAATGCAAGCCCTTGACATTGGTATCAAAGTTCTCATCCATCTTTATACGGTTTGAATAGAACTTAAGTTCAGGTGAGTAGAGCAAAGTCTCCTGTGCGGCAAATCCGGGCACAACATAATCCACAGCCTGAATAAAGTTTATGATGTTTATCATCGCACGGTAAGGCATGGCGGCAGTGATGTCTCCCGCTACAGCATCGGGTAAGGTGGGCTTTAAATTCGAGCGTGAAAGCTCACTCTGCCATGTCCGCTTGCCGTCAAGTATATCTCCGTAACGCTGAACAAGAATATGTCCTGCACCCAACATATTTGTAAGCTCACCGACCTTCTGAGCATATTCTATAGGCTGGTTAAACGGGTGATTGAAGTTGTGTGAACAAAGAATGGCAAGGTTTGTGTTGTCACTCTTGAGCTCCTTGTATGAGTGTCCGTTTACAACCGCAAGGTCGTTATCATAGTTCTCCTGACTTACAAAGCCACCCGGATTCTGACAAAATGTTCTGACTTTATTCTTAAAGGGTTTCGGATAACCGATGAGCTTAGACTCATAGAGCACGTCGTTGACGGTCTCCATTATCTCGTTTCTTATCTCAACACGAACACCGATATCAACAGTGCCCGGCTGATGAGAAATGTCATGCTCTGCACACAGACGTTCAAGCCAATCCGCACCGCGGCGACCCGTTGCAATAACCGTGTGGTCTGCAAAAATCTCTTCGGTTGAACCCTTATTATTATCAATATATACGCCCTTACATTCGTTGCCCTCAAGAATTATATTCTCGCACTGGTAGCCGAAAAGCATATCCACGCCGTTTTCTTCAAGATACTTCTCGATAGCATAGTATATATCCTGCGCTTTTTCTGTTCCGAGGTGACGTATCGGACAATCGACAAGCCGAAGTCCTGCCTTTATGGCTCGCTTGCGGATTTCCTTTACTTCATCCTGACGTCCGATTCCCTCAATATGCGTGTCCGCACCAAATTCAAGGTAAATTTGGTCAGCATAGTTTATTGTTTCTTGTGCAAGAGCTTCACCGATAAGTTCAGGCAACTGACCGCCGACTTCGGGGCTGAGCGAAAGTTTGCCGTCGGAAAATGCACCTGCACCCGAAAAACCTGTTGTAATGTGACAATAGGGTTTACAGTTAACACACTTTTGCGTCTGTGCTTTCGGACAGCGACGCTTCTCTATCGGCTGGCCTTTCTCCACAATGACTATTTTCTTTTTTGAGCCTTTTCGTATAAGTTCAAGTGCGGTAAATATACCGGCAGGGCCTGCGCCGATTATCGCTACATCATACTTCATTTTTCCACACCTCTGTCAAAAAAGTTATTCTTTCACAGGAAAATCTATCTCCACATCAAGCTTTTTAACGCCGTCTGTTCCTATCTCATGTAAGGCAGGCATGAAAAACATGCCCGGAGCTCTGCCTGACGGGAACAAGTCAAGCATCGGCACCAAAACAAATGCTCTCTCAAGCATTCTCGGATGGGGAAGTGTTAATGAAAAGCTCTCGCTCTTAACTCCCTCGTAAAGAAGCAAGTCAAGGTCGAGTACACGGGGACCGTCCTTGACGGTACGTACCCGTCCGTAAGCTCCCTCAATCCCCAGACAAGCACCCAGCAGCATCGCTGCCGACAGCTCTGTTTCAACTGTTATTACAGCATTGTAAAACATATCCTGGTTTTCGTATCCAACCGGAGTTGTCTCGTAGACGTGCGAACACGCTGTTATCTTCGTTTTTGGCAGGCGTGCAAGAGAACTGACTGCACCGTTGATATTACGAAGTCTGTCTCCCATGTTTGAACCTATGCCTATTACGGCCTGCATATAATTTGCCATTGTTAAGTTTCCTTTCGGGTATTTTATGTAGTCTTCTGTCAAAGTGACAGAAGTTTATTGCCTTTGTCAGTTGCGTGTACGAAAAATCTCAACCGCAACGTAATCAAAATCCGCCTTTATCGGTGCTTCGGGCTTCTTGCATGTGATTTTCACATTTTCAAGATCCGTAAATTCAGTTAAAAGTGCGTCCGCAACCCGTTGAGCCGCTCTCTCTATCAAATCGTTAACCTCATCGGTAAACACACGTCTGGCACATTTTATCATCGCAGCGTAACTGACTGTATCCGATAAAACATCAGTTTGGCATGCCCGCTCAAGTGAGAGCTCTGCCTCAATATCAAGCACAAAAAACTGTCCGTCTTCTTTCTCTTCGGGATTAACCCCGTGATAAGCAAACAGTTTGAGTCCCTGAATTTTTATCTTGTCCATAATTCGTACCCATCCTTTCTGCATCAGAATGTGACAAATTCCATTTTAACTTTTAACCCCTGCAAAAAAAGTCGGTTTTAAACGGGTTAAACCCTTTTTATAGCATCCGCTACTCTTGCAGACTGCACCGCTGACAAAACATCGTGCACACGGATAATATCGGCACCGGCAAGAATGGATGCCGTATGCGCCGCAACTGTTCCCGGGTCACGCTTTGAAGCATCCTGCTCACCCGATGCCTCACCTATAACCCTTTTGCGTGAGACTGCGGACATCATCGCTGCACCCTCAACTCTTATATCCCCGATGCTCTTTATGAGTCTTAAATTATCCTCATAGCTTTTTGCAAAGCCCACACCTATATCAAAGCATAAACTTTCACGGGGTATTCCAAAAGCCTGAGCCTTATTGGCTGCCTCCATAAAGAAATCGCCTACAGCTTTGACTATTCCCTCGCTGTATGTGCAGGTCTTGTCCGCACCGCCGGGATTGTGCATGATTATCCAGCCTGCCCCCCATCGGCTTATAACCTCGGCCATGCTGTCCGAGACTTTTCCGCTGACATCGTTTATTATGCTCGCTCCGTTGTCCAAAGCTAATTGAGCACATTCGGGATGAAATGTGTCTACGCTTATAGGCACGGTTATTCTTTCACGAAGCAGTCTTAAGACAGGCAGAAGCCTCTCCGACTCCTCCTCGGCACTCAAAAACTGTGCACCGGGTCGGGTGGACTGTGCACCAACATCAATTATATCGGCTCCCTGTGCCTGCATCTCGCAAGCACGCACAAGTGCTTTTTGCGGCTCATTCCATAAACCGCCATCAGAAAACGAATCCGGCGTAATATTGAGTATTCCGCACACAAGAGTACGTGTACTTAAATCAAATTTAAAGTTTTTCATTTTAACCTACTTTATAAGCAACGACATTACTTCAGCTCTGGTTTTTGCATCGGAACGCATTGAACCACGCAAGGCGGATGTTCTTGTCTGTGCACCCGAGGCTCTTGCACCACGCATTGTCATACAAAGGTGTTCCGCTTCGATAACAACCGCAACGCCCATAGGCCGAAGCTCTGTAAACAGAAAGTCAGCTATCTGTGATGTCAGCTTCTCCTGAAGCTGGGGCCTGCGTGCAAAAGAATCCACTATTCTTGCAAGCTTTGAAAGGCCTATAATTTTGCCGTTGTCGGGAATATAGGCTATGTGAGCTCTGCCGATAAACGGAAGTAAATGATGCTCGCACATTGAATAAAGCGGAATGTCCCTGACGATTACCATTTCCTCGTTTTTTTCTTCGTTGAAAATCTTGAGATGGCGCTTCGGATCATCCTCGAGACCCGAAAAAATCTCCTCGTACATCCTTGCAACACGTGCAGGCGTTTCGACCAGACCCTCCCTGTCAGGGTCTTCGCCAACAGCAATAAGGATCTCTCTTACCGCCGCTTCTATCCTCTTTTTATCCATTTCAATTCCACCTTATTGAAACTTTCTCACCGTCATTTTTCCGTTGTCTCTTCCTTTTCAGGTTCAAGTAAAATGAGTTCTAAAACACGGTGTACGTCGTCATTTATATATGTTATCTTCTTGGTTGAAAACTTTACCTTTGCCGTTTTTGCAGCCGCTTCGAGGAGGTCATATATTTCCTGATTTTCAAAAAGTCCTTTTACTGCCTTTCTATAGGCATCCTCATTCGAAAAACGAATGCTTATCTTCTTTTCTTCTCCCACTTTTGATATAAGCGAAGAAAGCGACGTCTTCATTTTTGAATCATACGCATCAAAGCTTTTTTCGGTCTTTACAAAATAGTTTTCCTCTGTAGACGCACATCCTGCAGGCTCACCGTCAAAGGTATGTGTCTTTTTGATTTCCTCATCGGTGATATTGAAGTATGAGTGTCTCTTATTGTTTGCATGAGATTTGCCTATCGGATCGTCCCATGTGACGTCAAGGTTATATGTCTTGCCGTCAATAACAACAACATTCCACATATGACCTTCTTCTCTGCCGTCATCTCTTGTTGCAACGCCGCAGATAAGATAATTTTCTATTCCTGCAGCATCCAATAAAATCTTTGCGGCCTTGGCATAGCCCTCACATGAGGCCTTGCCGTCAACCAATGCTCCGTAAGCTGTGCTCTTAATCATATCGCCGGAGCTTACATACTCGCAGTTATCAATTATATAATCGTGTATGTAAAGTTCTTTTGCAAAGTCGCCTTCGATTTCCGAAATCTCTTTCATTATCTGCTCGACTTTCCTGTCAAGACGCTGTTTTTTCTGGATATACTCGGACTTCTCCAGAGCATAGTCACAGTAGAACCAACTGCTGTCCGCAGTTATCTCCATGCCGCACTCTTTACCCAACAGCAAAAGTTCCGGATTATCATACATAATCGCCATCCAGACACGCTCAAGCTGTTCTGTATACATGGTCGGAACCTGTATATTTCTCGGATAGTTCTCTATCTCCGCAACAATACAGTTATATGCCGCTTTTTCAACCTCGGACAGAGTTGAAAAATAGTGTTTGTACGGGCCGAACTCCGCAATTTCCTTACTGTTGTAAAGATCAACCTCACGGGTGTCTTTAATTGCACAGGAACTCAAAAATCCGACCAGAAGTGCAGCACAAATGAAAACGCTTAATATTCTCTTTTTCATAACAATCATCCTTTCACTTACTTGCGCTCTGACGGTCTGAGTTCATCCGCTGAGCTTACTGTAATATATCTTATTGACGGGTCCGCATCAGCCATAGCTTCAAGTTGCGGTTGTGTGCGTGAAAAATCCACTATTGTAATATTGCTGTTTATTTCATTTATGACATCTGAAAAATAAGCTTTGCCGGCTGAGAGATAACCGCCCGTAATATACTGCGATATCACTGTGCAAAGAAGCTCGCCCTGCGCCCTCTCACCGCTTTGCTTTAACAGATACCTGAAAAACTTGAGTAACGAGTCTCCCCTTATATTCTGTTTGCCGGGCATGAGCGAAAGATTAAAATCGTCCGACTTATAGTTTATTCTTTGAGGCACGCTTATTTGTGCACCGTCTAAAATATTTACTGCACTTTTAAACTGCGAAGCAGTCGAAACCGCATATCGGTCAACACTAAAACCGCACACGGCATTCACTGCCGCTATCAGTCCCCGTTCCGATAACCTCTTATAGTGGCCCGTTATACTGTCCGAAACACCGTCAACCTTGCAAATCGTGTTTCTGCCTATGGGATAAACCCTTACCTCACGATTATTTAAATCCGCCACCACAGCAAAGACAAAATAAAGCTCATCTTTCTCGTCTGACGAACACGCAAGCAGGAAGCTTGCCTCACCGGAGAGCTCGGCGGTCTGTATCACGCTCTCCTGCGTAGTATCTGTGGTAGTTTCCTTTTGAGGAAAGATATCTGAAAACGACAGATGATAAGCATTGAAGATGTATATCACCGACACAATCGCAAACACCAGCAGAAACGCTGCAAATCCGAGGATGAACCGCTTTAGCCTGTTTGCATCTTTCTCCTTAGCGGTAGAAAACTTTATTCCTTTTTTCCTGGCCAAAAACCGTTCACCTCCATGTACCGAATAAATTCTTTAAATACTTTTTTTCATAACCGATGCACTTTTTGCACCTATGTGAACTGACTTTCCGTCGACGTCTGAACCGAAAATACTCTCTGCACCGACCCAGAAATCGCTGACAATGTAATCTATATCATGGTCATTTGAATTGGCTATCACAAGCACCCGCTCGTCCTTAGTGACACGCTCATAAGCTATACATCCGAGCGTTGCCGAAACGGGAACAAAATCACCGTTTTTAAAAGCTTTGCTTGAACTGCGGAGCTTTGCAAGCTCTCTGTAGTGCTCAAGGAGCTGTGTATTCTCGTTGCCCCAAGGATAACAGCCTCTGTTATACGGGTCCTCGCCGCCCGTCACACCTGCCTCATCGCCGTAATATACACACGGCACTCCCGGCAGCGTATACTGCAAAAGGCTTGCAAGCTTTAAAAGTTTCACGCCCCGACAATACTCCTCTTGCGACAAAGCACCCTTATCCTTGCCCTTTACACGGCATGGCTCTGAATTGCGTCCTAGTCGGGTTACGGCACGCACCGTATCGTGTGTTCCGATGTGGTTCATCAATGTATGAAGCGCTGTTTTGGGATAATTTTCCGCTATCGATTCAACTGTTTCGCAAAGGCTCTGTGCATCTGCGTTCTTTACAAAACCGATGATTGCATCCGCAAACGGATAGTTCATTACTGAATCGAGCTGACCGCCCAAAAGATAGCGTCTGCGCTGTGAATAGCTGATTTTATTAGTGGCATCCTCCCAGACTTCACCGTAAATGAATGCCTGCGGTTTTTCAGACTTCACTGCCTCATAAAATCTGTCAAGGAATCCATCGGGAAGCTCGTCTGCAACATCAAGACGCCAGCCCGATGCACCGGCTTCAAGCCACTTTCGGGCCACTCCGTCCTCGCCCGTCAAAAACTCCAGAACACCCGGATTAGTCTCAACAAGCTCAGGAAGAATATCCACACCCCACCAACTTGCATAATCGTCGGGCCATGAGCGGAAATTGTACCAATTTCTGAACGGAGACTCCTCACTGTTATATGCACCGATTTCCCCATAGGTGTTGAAGCTGTTAAAATAACGACTGTCTGCACCCGTGTGACTGAAAACTCCGTCAAGGATAATCCTTATCCCAAAGTTCTGCGCACTCTTGCAAAGGTGCCTGAAATCCTCTTCTGTGCCGAGAAGCGGGTCTATCTCCATATAGTCTCCCGTATCATACCGATGGTTTGAACGGGCTTTGAAAATCGGATTGAGATATATGCAAGTAACACCCAGAGACGCCAGATAACCGAGCTTCTCCTCTATTCCTGCAAGGTCGCCGCGGAAAAAGTCGAACTCATTTATTCTTCCCTTACTGTCGGGATTCCACAGCGGCTCACCGCCCCAATCATCCCTTATTATAGCGGCAGGTCTGTCCTCACAGACGGGCGTCCTGCCTGAGCTGTAAAACCTGTCGGGAAAAATCTGGTATAAAATACCGCCCTCGAGCCAACTTTCGGATATCTTTTTGTCATCGTAAACTGTAAGTTGCCACCTGTCGCCGCCGCCTATTATACCGTTGCCGCAACTCTCAAGTGATATTGTCTTTGTACCGATTGGAGTGTCAAACTCAAAGCGGTACCACCACACTCCTGCTTCGGGAGCCGTGGTTTCAAGTATCCACCACTCCTCGTGCTCACCTTCCATCCGCTCCCATGAGAAGTTTTCAAAAGTCACTTCTTCACTGTCGGAAAACAAGGCGAGGCGTACTGCACTGCACTGCTCATATCTGGGTAAAACTATGCGAAAAATCACCTTTTCTCCCTGAGCAACTGCGCCCACGGGATATTTGTGATATTCTTTGCGTGAGTTAAATGGGATAAAATGCATCGTAAAAATCCACCAAGCTAATGCCGCTCAATCAACCTGCGATAATATATGTCACATCCGAGTTGTGAGCCGCTTTCTTTATTTCAATAACTTTCTTTGAAGAGGGATAATTCTTTGTTGCGTTGTCTGCAATTGATGTTGTATCAATCGCAAACATTGAGGCGTTTGAGCCCCACAGTGCACCGTCATAGATGTGACTGCTTCCCTTTACAGCCACCTCGCCTGTCATCGCACAGATAACGGGTGTTCCTTTAGCCGCCGAAACGCAAGCGTTTATAAAGTTTATCAAAGTAGCATTTCTCGATTTGGCACCCTGTGCTTTTTCACCCGTAAAGGTTGCAAGTCCCGACCTTAAATTCGGAAACTGTACACCGTCGAGCAGGATATAGTCTACACCAAGGTTCCTAACCTCACCGACGACAGCCGTCAAATATGCCGTTGCGGCGGATGAATACGGGTTGAGCCACGGTTTTCCGCCCTTTGCAGGGTCATTATCGTGCCAGAGACTGTCTGTGTTTACATAGTGTACGGCAGAACTTCTGTCCGCACGAGGCATGAGAATATCCTTAAAACAATATATCCTCGCAATTACAGCCACGCCTGAAGCCTTAATCTTTTTCACCGCTTGGGCCGCATTCGCCTGTGCTCTGGATATTATCGCCGTATTCTGAACAGACGCTATTGATGAGGGATAATTGAGATAGCCGTTAGCATCCTTGAAGTCTATCGTAACAGCATTGAGACCGCTGCTTTTTAACGATTGAATATATGCATCAAGTGACGCACCGTTTGACAACAACGAACTGTCTCCTACTTTCGCTTTGATTGCAGCAGGAGTGCTGACAGTTGTCTGCCCTGTAGTCGGAGCACCGCTCTGAGAAGGCGGATTTGTTGACGGTGCGTTAGTTGTCTGCACCTCTGCGTCCGACACACCCATAAGCGTATCGGTAATAAAGAACGCAGCAATAAAGATTGCTATAGCACCTAATATGCATGCTATAACTACACCGACCGTACGGTTGCGTTTGCGTTCCGTATAGCTCTTTCTGCGCTTTGAGCCACCGCCTGCATTCTTACTGAAAGCGGTTATGCTGCTGTGTGTGCCGGAGGAAAAATATTTATCGTACTTTGTTTTTCTTCTCCTAGCCATTTACGTCATCTCCTCAGCGAAAAAATCCGCCTTTAAGGTGAATGGAATAATCCAAACCTGATTTTCACGGGCGGATTTTTGTTCACCCTTCGTTAAAATACTCGCAAATCGTCAGGATTTGCTGTGTTTTGTGCCTTGGTTGACCAAAAATCTGCTCCGCGAAAATTCTTCGACCCAAAAGCGAAGGGCTTTCAGACGATTTTTGGTTGTTGAGGTTGCAGGAAGGCTGGCGCCTTTCAATGCCGAAACTCCGAAAAGCGGCGAAAAGATTCGCTTTTGGGCAGGTTCGGATTACTCCATTCACCTTAAAATTATGAGAACAACGAACTTCCCGAAAATCCCGAAAACGCCAGAGACAGCAGGGCAACATACAAAAATGCCGCCGGTGTTCCCTGAAAGGCTTTCGGAATATCCTCGTTCTGCGAAATGTGATGAAGTCCCTTGCGGATAAGTGCCGCCGCAACAATAAACGCCACACCTGCACCGAGGCCTGAACCGATACTGTCAGCAAACGTATATGCCGCACCTCTGTTCAAAAACGGCGTTGCCAAAACCAAGGTGTTTATCGCCGCCATAGCAAGTGTTCCGAGAAACTTCTCTGTCGCTCCGAGAGCGAATTTTATCACAACGGCTGTCAACAGAAAAACTACTGCCAATACGCCGCTGAAAATCACAAAGTGAAACGCTGACGAAAGTGCGTGGACTTGGGGAATTAAGTCAAGGGCTCTGCAGATAAGTGCTGTTAACGTCGAGAAAAACGCTATCATCGCAGAGAACATCCAGAGTCTGCGCGGTTTTTTTGCAAGCATAAGAGCTTCGCTGGAAGCATATCCGCCATTGAACACGAGGTTCTGCACAAAAACCGTATAAATTGCTGTGGAGAGCATATCAAAAAACCATGTCATGTTCATTTTTCGCCCTCCCCGTCTTCGCTTTTCTTCTCTTGCGCTGTGGATTTCGAATCAAACTCAACCATTTCAAAAAGATGATTCAACAAAGAGCTGAACTCGTCGTCATCACTGTTGGCCTGAGCTTCGGGGGTTTCACGCTTTTCGAAAGTTTCTAATATATCGTCTATAGACTCACCTTCATCGGCAGTCTCCGTCTCTTGCTCAAACTCCATGGGAGCAATGGGCTCAAACTCACTGTTCTGCTCCTTTGGCTCAAAAACTTCTTCATCATCAGTTTCATTGAGCAATTCAAGCTCCAATTCTTCCGGATTTTCGTTGACGGGCTCCACAAAAACATCCTCATAAACAGTTTCAGTTGAAGTCTCTTCCTCGATTGAAGTGTCTTCCTCTGCCGAAGCCTCTTGCTCTGCGGAAATCTCTTGCTCCGCAACTGCTTCTTCCTCAGCTTCGGGCTCCTCTGCCGTTTCTTGGGTTGCCGTCTCTTCTTCCGCCTGTACAATCGGCTTTTCGACAGCCGAAAGCTCTTCAGGCAAGTTCTTCTTGCTGACAATTACCGAAGTCTTTTTAATTTTTATTAATGTAGCCTGAGAATATTCGGGGAAACGCTTGTTTATCAGTGCTTTAAAAGCCGCCGCACAAAAGGCGAGCACTATAAAACCGCCAAAAGGCATGAGCAAAGCAGGAAATACAAAGGGAAGCAAAATCGGTTTTCCCCATATTGAGGACATTCCCAGAAGCTCCCTGAAAAAGCCTACAATAACTATCACCACACCGTATCCTACGGCACAGGCAACAGCATCGAACAAGGAACGCTTTATATCCATTTTTACAGCAAACTTCTCGCAGTGAAGAGCCGTAATCGAGCTTACTGCGGTAAGGCCGAAATATATGCCCGCTCCCACACGGATACCCGGGTCAATTCTGTCAATCACGTACATCGCAGGTGCGACAATTGCAGTGCCGATAACAAGGTACAGCGTAACTCTTATCCAACGCGGTACTTCTTTGAGGAAAAGGCAGGCAATAGTCTGGGTTATTATCATCACAGGGAAGAAAATTGCCGCCAACAGCAACGCAGTTTTCAGCGTTGTAGCAACTGCAACAACCGCACCGAGTCCAACCATCTGAAAGAGAACGGGGTTGTGAATAAACGCGGAGTTGAACAGTATGTCAGCAAAGGTATTGCCCTTTTTACTCATTCGGCTCACCTCCCTGCTGTGCTACTGCAGTTTTATTTTCTTTTTTATGTCCTTTTTTACCTAACAAATCAATATATTTATATATTCCTATTTTTCTCAACAAGCTGTCAGCAATAGGCCAGAAAGCGTTTGCCAACAAAATGCCGAAGCAAGAACCGTCCTCAAAAGCACCGAAATAACGTACTAACATACAAAGTGTGCCTGCAAATGCACCGTAGACAAATCTGCTTATAGGATGCTTGGGTGACGTCGCAGGATCAGTTGCAAAAAATATGGCCGAAAACAGCAGGGTACCTGAGCAAAGCTCCATAAAAAGAGAGTTGACTCTGCCAAACGAACCGCGGGGGAAAAGCAATGCAAGTACGGCACATGCCGCTACAAAGCCCACAACATTACAAAGTTTCTTCGGTTTTAAAATCAGGAAAAAGGCACAGCATCCTATGAGTGCCGCCGCACAGCAAGCACCCATGGGACCAGGTACGTTACCCGATACTATAGACAAAACTCTGAGCATATTCAGATGCTGGGAACCGCCTACGTGAAGCATTGCCGCAAGAGATGTACCCGCCTCAAAGTTTTCGGTATCTGCCCCTACGGCAGGAAAGGCAAAAACCTCTCCGGGAAAACATACAGACAAGAATGCCATGGCAGCGGCAGCCGGTACAAACGGAGTCTTCATTGTTGAGCCAAACGGTACCTTCGCAACAAAAACCGCAAAAGCCGTACCTGCAATAATAAGACCCGTGCTTGCCGTAGCCGGAAGCATCATTGCCAACGTGACTCCCGTAAATACAGAATGAAAATCAAGTACGCTATGTTTGTCCCTCTTCATTACAACATCCGCTATCAGTTCAAAAATCACGGAACTTATAGCTCCGACAAACAAAAGGCGCAGGGCATTGGAGCCGTAATAGTACCAACTGACTATTGCCGGTGCCAGAAGCATCAGCATATATTCTAAATATGACCTGTTTTCTATTTTTATGCGTCTTTGCCGAGCCATAGGATCTACCTTTCTGCCATGTGCCTGAAAATCTTTGCACACTGCCAAATTTTTTGCATTGCATACTGCTTGTATGCGTAATATTATAATTATGAGAATATTTTCGAGGAGGAGGAACACCAATGAAAATAGAAGCTCACGAGGAAAACCAAATTATTATCGAGCTTAATGCCGAGGATATGTCTGCACTCAATATCACCTATGAGGAAATGGACTATTCAAATATCGAAACCCGACGGGTTGTCTGGACTCTGCTTGACAAGGCAGGCCACGTCCTCAATCGAGACATAGATCCGAGCGGTAAAATGATAATTGAAGCGGTTCCTTCAAGAAGCGGTGGCTGTATTCTCAAGTTCACTCTGTGTCACAGCGAAAGTCCGGACAGAATCCGCTGTGTGCACCCTGTTATACATAAAGAGGGCTATCAGACAGTCTATGAGTTCTCTTCTTTAGATGACATCATGGATGCGGCTGTCTGCTCAACAAAAATCCTGCGCGGTGAAAGCGAAGTATATGAGAAAAACGGAAAATACAGACTGATATTCCGCTGTGAAAACGGTGATTCGAAAAGCGGTGCACTCCTTTGCGAATTCGGCCGCGAGGTCGGAAACGGGGACCTTGTAGCCGCTCGCACACGGGAGCACTGGCGCTGTGTTATCAAATCAAATGCACTGCAAAAACTCAGTGGCAAACAGTTCTGAGATATTATTGACAGCTTTTAGCTGCCTCTTTCATCTCTTTTATAGCCTTTTCGGGATCAGCTGCACCGAAAACAGCACTGCCTGCAACAAAAACCGTAGCTCCGCTGTGTGCGGCTGTTCCTATTGTAGAAGGGGATATTCCACCGTCAACCTGAATCTCAATATTCAGATTTCTGCGTTCACATTCTGAACGCAGTTTTTTTACTTTTTCCATCATGTCCGGCATAAACTTCTGTCCGCCAAAACCCGGTTCAACCGTCATTACAAGCACCATTGAGAGCTTGTCCAAATACGGGAACACTGTTTCAATCGGGGTACCCGGCTTTACGCTGAGTGCCGCCGCACATCCCTTTGAACGAATGAAATCTATGGTCTCTTCAACCGGTGAATCTGACTCAATGTGAAAGGTCAGAATATCTGCACCGGCATCAATAAACTCACCTGCATACTTGAGCGGATCGCTTATCATCAGATGTACATCAAACGGGAGCTTCGCCTTATCCCTGATGCTGGATATAATTGGTGCACCAAAAGTTATGTTAGGTACAAAATGCCCGTCCATAACATCAAGATGCAACCAATCTGACCCTGCTTTTTCTATCATGGCGGCCTGTGCGCCCATTTGTGAAAAGTCTCCTGCAAGCATTGAAGCGGCAATTTTTATCAAGTTTTTCTCCGCCTTTCTTTATATATATACATATAAACATGTACGCCATTATATTATATCAATTATTTTATATTTAGTCAATCCAATCAAGCAGTTTTGACAGTCCTTGCGTCTTTACAAAATTTATACAATATGGTATTATTTGACGGGAAATTAAAACGGTGGTAAAAGCTGTGCAGAGCTTTTGCCATCAACGAAAAAAGGAGAATAAAAATGAACGTTTACGATTTTGACAACACCATCTATGACGGTGAGAGCTTTATTGACCTCTTTATGTTTTTCTTCAAGAAAGACCCGTCGCTCATCAAGTACGTTCCCGATGTGATTTACGGCTTGTATAAATACACAAAGGGAACAATAAACGCCGAGGAAGCCCTTGCTGAATACGGCCACATAGTATCCGAATACTATAAGGGGCTTGATAATTTTGATGAACTGCTCAAAGAATTCTGGGATTCGAATATGCACAAAGTCAAGCTGTTCTACTTCCGCCAGCGTCAGGAGGATGACATCATCATATCCGCAAGTCCCGAGATGTTCCTCAAAGATATTCTTGAACGCCTGAACATCAAAAACTACATCTGCTCCAAAACAGACGAAAATGCAAACATCACTGACCTGTGTTTCAGAGGCAGAAAGGTTGAGCTGTTCAGAGAAAAATATCCCGATGCCGTAATAGACAATTTCTATACAGACTCTGTCAACGATACTCCTATGATGGAGATTTCCGAACATGCTTTTATTGTTTCGGGCAACAAGATAAAGCAGGTTAAGTAAGAGATATGCAAAACCCCGATGAAAGAGGTACCTTTCATCGGGGTTATTTTTTTAATTCAATATGCTGCTCAAAAAACTTTTCATTCCCGAACAGATATATTCTATATTGCTTTCATCAAAAATGACGTCTCTTTTTGTATGTATTCTGTTCATATACAGACCGACCTTGCTTTTTTTCAAAGCCGCAACTGCAATACTGTTTTTAAATGCCATCTGGTCCGATGGATAGATAGCCCTTGATGACTTTTCAATAAAGATATTCTTATCCGCTGTTGGCAGAAAAATATCTTTTAATATATTCTCATATTTGATTCGGGCTGACTTGCTCTGAATAAGCATTATATTATCGCCGTCCGACACGCAATCGAAGTTTATAATAAGCTTGTCCTGCAAATCCTTTTTATGACGGCTCTTAAAGTAAGAAGAGCCTATCATTCCGTTTTCCTCGTGGTCAAAGAAAACAAACGCTACTTTTTGCTTCTCCTGTTCGCTAAGCCTGTCCATAAGCTCAACAAGAGTTATTACTCCCGATGTGTTGTCATTTGCATTGTTCTTGTTGGGTCTGCCAAGCATTGTAACAGCAATAAGCAAAAACAAAGAAACATACACCGCAACAACATAGCTGATAAAAAAGTCGTATGTAATAAAAAACATCAGGGCATAAAGCACCGCGACAACCGCAAGATAACCGCCAAGTATCGGGAGCATACCGAGAAGCATATTTTTAGGCATTATAAAATTCGGAAACGGCATAGCTGCACAGGTGTCATAGTGAGCCGTAAAAATCACCTGTGCATCGGATATATTACCCAAAATAACATTTCTGCTTTTGGGCGTGCCGCCCTCCTCAACCGTTATGCCCGGTATGCTGCTCTGCATAAACTCGATAAAGCGTGTCTTTTGCTCTTTTTTTCTTCTGACCTGATAATCAGAAAAAATTTTTTTCGATAATTCTGTCACCGAAATCACCCCACGCAAAGGCAGACTATTCTACCCCATTTATCTCATCAAGCTCGGCCTTTATCTGCTCCAGAACAAGTCTTTCGACTTCTTCACACGGAGCATGTATTCTGCAGCCTGCCGCTCTTGTATGGCCGCCGCCGCCGAGACGTTTGCATATTTTTGATGCGTCTATCGGAGTGTGTGTGCGAAGGGAAACTTTAAAGCTTCCGTCCTCGCTCTCCTTGAGCGTTACGCCTGCCAGAACGCCCTCAATCTGACGTGCCAGGCTCGGAATAGCATCCGTCTCACCGTCGTTTGAGCCGCTCTTTCTGAACATCTCCTGCGTTATCTTGATAACTGCACAACGACCGTCAAAATACATCCGCATACTGTCGAGTGCAAGACGTTCAAGGGCTGCATAACTGCGTGACTTTGTTTCAAAAAACACTCTGTTTATCTCAGACTTATCTGCACCGCAGTCTATAAGTCTCGCCGCAAGTACGTGCGTGCGTGAAGTAGTGTTTGAAAACTTGAAGCAACCCGTGTCGGTTGAAATGCCCGTGTAAAGACAGTCGGCAATCTTAGGCGTTATTTCAACACCCAACTCGTCTGCCAGCTCACAGAAAATTTCCGCACAAGCCGCCGCAGAGGCATCAAGCAGGAGATTTTCCGCATAGTGCAGATTTGAACCGTGGTGGTCTATACAAAGGTCGATTCTGCCCTCGTATTTCTTGGCAAATTCATCCGACAAAAGCTTGATATCCGCAACATCGACTGCGACTATGAACTTCGGCTCAAAATCGCCGAAATCTTCAAGTCCCTCGCTCATAAACCGATACTTTTCGACTATGACATCCGCACATTCCAGCCTGCATCGCTTATTCAGTTTTTGCAACATATGCATCAGGCCAAAGCCGCATCCGAGAGTATCCCCGTCAGGATGTGAGTGGCACAGTACAAGTATGTCATCATTTTCACGCAACAAGCTTGCCGCGCGTGCAACATCAATCAGCATTTTCATCTTCCTTTAAATCATCAAGCATCTTTGCTATGCTCATGCCGTATTCAATCGAATTGTCGGCAACAAACTTAAGCTCAGGGGTCTTGCGCAGATGAAGTCTCTTTCCAACCTCACGGCGGATAAATCCCGTTGCCGCATCAAGGCCTTTAACAGCCTGCTTGGCATCGTCGATACCGCTCATGGAGCTTACAAAAACCTTTGCAAAGGACGCATCGGAGCTGACCTCAACCTTGACAACTGTCAGCAATTTGCCCTGAACTCTCGGGTCCTTGAGTTCACGCATAACTGCTACAATCTCTCTCTTGATATCCTCAGATATTCTGTCTATCCTGTATCCTGCCATATCAGTCACGATATTCCTCGACGATAAACGCCTCGAAAATATCGCCCTCCTTAATATCATTGAACTTTGTAAGTCCTATACCGCACTCATAGTTCTGGGCAACCTCTATGACGTCGTCCTTGAAACGGCGAAGTGACGAAATCTCATCCTCAGTGATAACTATACCGTCACGGACAACACGGATTTTTGAGTTTCTGGTAACCTTGCCGTTAAGAACATAGCATCCTGCGATATTGCCCACAGAAGATATTTTAACCACCTGACGGACTTCTACACGGCCCTGCTCAACCTCACGGAATTTCGGAGCAAGCATACCCTTGATAGCCGCTTCAATCTCCTCAATGCAGTCATAAATTATTCTGTAGCAACGGATGTCAACGCCGTCACGCTCGGCATTTGTAGCCGCAACGGGATCGGGTCTTACGTTGAAGCCGACAATTATAGCATTGGAAGCATTTGCAAGCATAACGTCCGACTCGTTGACAGCGCCTACGCCGCTGTGGATTATTCTTACTCTTACCTCGTCGTTTGAAAGCTTCTCAAGGTTCTGCTTAACAGCCTCGGCAGAGCCCTGAACGTCAGCCTTAACGATAACGTTGAGGTCTTTGAGTTCACCGGCCTTGAGTGATGAGAAGAGGTTATCAAGAGTAACCTTTTCAAAGGACTTGAACTGCTCTTCTTTAGCTTTCTGCTTTCTCTGCTCAACAAGTTCTCTTGCAAGACGCTCGTCGGAAACGGCATCGAAAACGTCGCCTGCCTGCGGAGCCTCGGCAAGACCCATTATCTCAACGGGGACTGACGGGCCTGCAGTATTAACCTTTCTGCCCTTGTCATCCGTCATAACTCTTACACGGCCAACCGCTGTGCCTGCAACGATTGTGTCACCGGAATTAAGCGTACCGTTCTGGACAAGAAGAGTTGCGATAGGTCCTCTTGTCTTATCAAGACGTGCCTCGATAACGATACCCTTGGCGGCACGGTTCGGGTTAGCCTTGAGCTCCTGAACTTCCGCAACAAGCAGAATTGACTCAAGAAGTGAATCGATACCCATACGTGTATGAGCTGAAACCGGCACACAGATTGTATTGCCGCCCCACTCCTCGGGAACAAGCTCATACTCGGTAAGCTGCTGCATAATACGGTCTGTTGTAACACCGGGTTTATCCATCTTATTTATTGCAACAATAATCTCAACACCGGCGGCCTTTGCGTGGTTGATAGCCTCAACTGTCTGCGGCATGATACCGTCATCAGCGGCAACAACCAAAACAGCAATATCCGTAGCCTGAGCACCACGTGCTCTCATTGATGTGAAAGCGGCGTGACCGGGAGTATCAAGGAATGTTATCTTCTGACCATTGAGGTCAACTCTGTAAGCACCGATATGCTGTGTGATTCCGCCTGCCTCTGTTGCAGTAACATCTGTATGACGGATAGCATCAAGCAGTGAGGTCTTACCGTGGTCAACGTGTCCCATAACAACGATAACCGGGTCTCTGGGCTGAAGGTCAGCTGCATCATCGTCGCTGTCATCTATTATTCTGTCCTCAATAGTCACAACTATTTGCTTTTCAACTCTTGCACCGAGTTCGCTTGCAACGATAGCCGCTGTATCAAAATCGATAACCTGGTTGACAGTTGCCATAACACCCAGAGCAAAGAGCTTTTTAATAACCTCTGCTGCGGTCATCTTGAGCATTGCGGCAAGCTCGGAAACAACAATTTCATCCGGAACCTTAATAACAAGCTGCGGCTTCTTCGCACGCTCTGCAGCGATACGTGCAAGACGCTGTGCCTCTGTCTCTCTTCTTGAAGAACGCATACCCTGCTTGCGGTACTGACTTGAACGCTGTTTTATCTTCTGCTTTGAAACAGCGTGGTCGTTCTGTGCAGTTCTGTTTGCAGGAGCGATATTTTCATAACGCTCATTGTATTTATCAAGCTCAACATGGTTTGCCCTGGTGTCAACCGTTCTGGTCTCACCCTTTGTACGGGACTGCATGGGCTTATTTTCTTTTTTCTTTTTCTGCTGTGCAGGTTCTTCCTGCTTTGCGGGAGCAGCAGGCTTCTGAGCGTTGCTCTTTTGAGCATCACTCTTTTTGCCGTCCTTTGCAGGAGCTTTACTGTCCTTATCTGCAGGTTTCTTGGCCTCCGGCTTCTTATCGGCTTTCTTTTCTTCCTTTGCCTCGGGCTTCTCGGAAGCCTGCTCAACCTCTGCAGGTTTTTCCTCTTCCTTTTTACCCTTGAGGTTATAATATAAATTCATATCCTCGGGCTGATTTTCCTTTGTGATTGTATCAAAAAGCAAATCCAGCTCATCGGAATTGAGTGCCGTCATAGCTTTCTTCTGACCCTCAAAATTGCTTTCGAGCAAATCTGTGACATAATTGCTTTTAATATCAAAATCTTTCGCCACATCGCGCACGCGGTATTTTGTGTTTATCATACGGTATCCTCCCAAAAAGGCAACCTGAATCACCTTAGTCAATATTCAATATTGTTATTATACGGGACGCTAGCCCCTCGTCGTCAACTGTAAGTACGGCAGAACGCAGGGATGTTGCCCAACCTATCTGCTCCATTGTGTACGGCGTTTTTATTACAGGAACCGAACGCCCGTCATAAGAAGCGGCTCTGCGGAATTCCTCATCAAGCCTCGGTGACGAGTCCGACGAGAGTAAACAGAGCTTTGCCTGGCCGTGCTTTATAGCGGAGAGTGCGGCATCGTGTCCGCAGCTGAGCTTTCTCGCTCTGCGGCTGATTCCCAGCATCGAGAGTGCCTTATCATTCTCCACTTTCGGCCATCTCCTTACTCATGAGCTCATAGACCTCCTGCGGAATCTCACAGTTAAATTCCCGTTCGATTCTGTGGGATTTTATGGCCTTGTTAAGGCAGTCTGCGCTGTGACAAACATAGGCGCCGCGACCGGGTTTTTTGCCCGTCAAATCAAGCGAAACTTCACCCTCAGGACTACGGACAACTCTGACAAGCTCTTTTTTCGGCTTCATCTCATTGCATCCGTTGCATCTGCGTAACGGTATCTTTCTCTGTTGCACACCGCTCACCTACCTTTCAATTCAAGCTCTTATATATCGAAATTAATAACCTGCTCCTCTACTCCGCTCTCCGGCTTTATATCTATCTTCCAGCCGGTAAGTCTTGCAGCAAGGCGGGCATTCTGGCCCTTATTGCCTATAGCAAGAGAAAGCTGACTGTCCGGTACGAGGACACGGCAGGCTTTATCATTCTCATTTTCAATGGTTACCTCAACAACATCAGCAGGAGCAAGTGCTGCTGCGATAAACTCCGCAGGGGACTCGCTGTATTTTACTATGTCAATCTTCTCACCGCCGAGAAGGTCAACTATTTTACCTACACGGGCACCGCGGGGTCCGATGCATGAACCGACGGGGTCTATATCGGCATCTGCGCTGTAAACAGCAATCTTCGTTCTCGAGCCTGCTTCTCTGGATACAGCTTTTATTTCAACCGCTCCGTCGAAAATCTCGGGGACCTCCTCTTCAAACAGACGTCTTACAAGACCCGGATGTGTTCTTGAAATTGTAGCTCTTGTTGATTTCTCAGTGTTTTTGACACCGGCAACAAAAACCTTGACAATATCGCCAACCTCAAGCTTCTCATCGGGCAACTGCTCACTCTTGAAGAGGATTGCATCAACTTTTCCGAGGCTCACAACAGCATCACCCGTATTGGGGTCAATTCGCTGAACAGAAACTGTGATAATCTCCTGATTGCGGCTCTCAAGCTCGCTTCTGAGCTGGCCCTGCTCTGCCTCACGGATTGCCTGGCGAAGCATATGTTTGCCCTTTTCAGCAGTAATTCTGCTGACCTTCGCTGTCTCAACAGGAATCTCGATTATATCCCCTGCAACAGCTGTGGGCTTATACTGAACAGCCTGCTCAACGAGGATGTCTGTGTCGGGGTCGGAGATTTCAGAAACAACCGTCTTGCGAAGATATACTCTGAAAGCACCCTTCTCCTGGTCGACATCGCAGAAAACGATGTCCTTATTGTTATATTCCTTTTTGAGAGCGCCAACCATAACCGACTGAATGCTCTGACACATTATGTCAACAGACACACCTGTATCCTTGCTCAAAAGTTTAACCGCCTCAAAAAATTCCTTGTTATCCATTTTCCGAATCAATCCTTTCACCCGTTGGGGTTGTTATTTTTTAAAATATATCATTCCGCTTTTGCGAAGTTATTTTACTTTTTTCAAACTTTCTTACATCTCAAAATCGTCAAGCTTGACAAAGCTGACTTCTTTCTTGTCTACGCTGAATCCGCCGTCTTCAAGTGAGATGGTTATCAAACCGTTATCGTAGGCCTCGAGAATTCCTCTGAACTCACGTTCACCGTCCTTGGGACGGATAAGGCGAAGTATAACCTTTGCACCGATATACTGCTCAAAATGTTCATCTCTCGTCAGCTGGCGTTCCACACCGGGAGAGGAAACTTCAAGATAATAGCTCTGCTCTATCGGGTCAGCTTCATCAAGCGGTGCATCAACGGCACGGCTGAAATTTTCACAGTCCGTAATGCCGACTCCGCCCTCTTTATCAATATATATGCGAAGATACCATGAAACGCCTTCCTTCTGAAAGCGGACATCCCAGATAGAAAGTCCGAGTTCTTCCGCAATGGGAGCAACTATCTCCCAAACAGCGGCAACGGTATTTCCGCCCTTACCTTTTGATGCCACAAATACACTCTCCTTTTTAATGACTTTGTAAAAGTCCCTAACATAAACGAAAGAGCGGGTTGCCCCACTCTTTCGTCAAGTTTACATTCCTACATTGGTATTTTAACACAACTTTTTTTAAATATCAACACTTTTTTGATTTTTGAGGAAATTTCACCGCATAAATATTGTCAACAGAAAAGATTGTGATATAATCAAAACATATTCGCACACAAAAGAGGTCAGAAATATGATTATAGATTTTCATACGCACTGCTTCCCCGATGCGCTTGCACCAAAAGCCCTGCCATCACTCGCACGCTGTTCCGGCAACGCTAAGCCCGTTTTTGACGGCACAGCAAAGGGCCTGGCTTCAAAGGTTAAGGAGGGCGGCGCAGACAAAGCTGTTGTTTTAAATATTGCGACCAATCCGCATCAGCAGAAAAAAGTAAACGACTTTGCAATATCTCTGCTCGGAGACGAAACTCTCATTCCTTTCGGAAGCGTTCACTTTGAGAGTCCCGATGCACTTGATGAACTGCAAAGGCTTCACGATGCAGGTATAAAAGGCATCAAGCTTCATCCCGACTACCAGGAATTTTTTGTTGACGACGAGAGGCTTTTTCCCATATACGAAAAGATTGGCGAACTCGGTATGATAACCGTCTTTCATGCAGGAGTCGACATCGGTCTGCCCGACCCCGTATATTGCCCACCGAAAAGATTAAAGGTTGCACTGCCACACTTCGGCAATGCTCCCGTCATCGCCGCTCACATGGGTGGATTTCTGATGTGGAGAGAGGTCATAGAAGTCCTTGCAGATACAAATGTCTATGTTGACTCCTCATTTTCCTGCGGTGCTTTACCACCTCCGTGGGCAAAAGAGATCATAGACACGTTTGGTGCAGAACGTGTGCTGTTTGGCTCTGATATGCCCTGGAGTTCAACCGATGATGAAAAGGATTACATAAAAAGTCTTGGTCTTGACGAAGAAAAAGAAGCTCTTGTCCTTGGCGGAAACGCCAAAAGATTGTTAGGGATATAAAGTAAATCCCACACGCCGATATGGTGTGTGGGATTTTTTGTTATATATTAAATTTATCTGCTTCGTACTTTGTGCAGGGATAGTTGATGTTTCCGTTTTCGTCGGGGAAAGGTGAAAGGTTATCGTTCTCATATGCCTTTCGTTCCTCTTCGTTTGAAAAATCGGGAATCTTATACTCTGCTCCGTTATGCAGACTGCTTCGCCAGCCGAGAATACCTACTGCTGACATAGCACACGAGCGATAAGCGTTGAAATAAGGCTCTCTGCCCTCAAGGATACAATTGATAAAATCGAGAGTTACATAGTAGTCGCCACCGGCATGGCCGCACTGTTCACCTTTTTCACGGTCATAAGTAAACTCTACTTTTTCAACGCTTTCCTCTTCTGCACCCTCGGGCATTTCCCATTTATTATAGAGAAGTCTCAGGATGTCCTGGTCGCCTCTGACTGTTTCCATGCTGCCCTTGGCACAGGCAACTCTGTACCAATTGCCGTGACCGCCGAACTTTGCCCAACCTGTTATTCTCGCAACAGATCCGCCTTTCATTGAGCAGAGCATAATAGACGCAACATCCTTTACAGGCTCGCCCTCACGCTCCTGACGAAGGTCGTTTGAATAGATGCTTACGGCATTGACCGCAACAGGGACATCATCGATTATTTTCATGAGCGGTGCCAGTGAGTGAGTCATGTAGTAGCCTGACGGCATAAGTGCTCTCCAATGGTCGGAGGTGGGGGTATAGTGGACATACTCCTCGTAACTCATCGGATGAACATACTCGCCTTCAGCATAAATCGCCCCACCTAAAGTTTTCCCTTTATAAAGCTCAGCCATTTTTTCAACAGTTGAAAAATATGCGTAATTTTCAGCAAGCATATATGTAGCGTTGCTCCTCTCGGCCGCACGGCAGATAGCCACGCACTCTGCCATAGTGACAGCCGGCAGGGTCTCACTCAGAACATGTATCCCTTTCTCGAGTGCCTTGATTGCATATTTTGCATGTTGGTTAAAGTAATTCGTCAGAACAACCGCATCCATACCTGAGTTTATAAACTCATCAAAATCGCTGAAATACTGCGTTTCTTCACCGCAATGCTTTTTTATATTCTCAAAGTGAGCTTCGTTAAAATCGCAAACTGCACTGACGTATGCCTTTCCCGTAAGCTCCGCCGCATGTGCAAAATCAGCTCCGCGTCTTGTACCGAAAATTCCTATTTTAAGCTTTTCCATATTTCCTGCCTCCTACAACATTTCTACCTGAAATTTTACCACTCTTTAACTGTCTTGGCAAGAAAAAGCAATGAAATCTTTCTTTGAGCTGCTAAACCACTTTTAAGCATTTTTTTTTTATGTGAAAAAGAACCCGCTTGCAAAAGAAAAGCACACTCGGGGCTCTGCCCCGAGGCCCCGAATGCAACCGCGTTACCGTAACACCGCCTCTCTGCCACACAACCGGTCGCTCGGCACATTCGTCCGTAAACTCGCTATCGCTCAGACAGTACGGACTCGTGCGGATTGCTTTGCAACCCGTGCCCTCGCCCAACCAATAAGCCTTTCTTGTTACGGTAACGCTTATGAAAGCTTTTATAAAACATTTTAAAAAGGCTGTAAAAAAAGCAACACCAAATTTAATTTGATGTTGCTTTCTGCGTTAAATCAATTCTTATTTATAAAGCGGGCCGTATACTCCGCAGGCTCTGTAGTCTGCACCCTCAAGGTCTTTTGTTCCGAATGCGCCCCATGCTGCAGGACGGAAAATCTTTTCATCGGGAACATTGTGGAGAGCTACGGGAATTCTGAGCATAGATGCCATTGTGATGATATCAGCACCGATATGGCCGTAGGAGATAGCACCGTGGTTTGCACCCCAATTGTTCATCAGGTCATATGCTGATTTGAACGGGCCCTCACCTGTGCATCTGGGTGCGAACCATGTGCAGGGCCATGTATAGTCTGTTCTCTTCCAGATAATATCGGAAACTTCATCGGGAAGTGCTACTGTCCAACCCTCAACAATCTGAAGAACAGGGCCAAGACCCTTAACAAGATTGAGACGAATCATTGTTGCAGGCATGTCGGCTCTTGTAAGGAAACGTGATGAATATCCGCCGCCTCTGAAATAGCCGTTGTCCGCTGCATTCCATGTTGTTGCGTCAAGAATCTTCTCTGCGTCCTCGTCGGTAACATTGTACCACTCTTTGATGATGCCCTCACCGTTTTCATCCTTAACCTCGCCGCAAGCGTCAAGGCAGCAAGCACCGGAGTTGATAAGGTGGATAAATCCGCCTGCTTCCTTAGCCTTGCCCTCAATTTCGTAACCTGTTACTCTCTTGACAGCGTCTGCACTCCAGTGAGTACGTACGTCTGCAAACATCTGCGGTCTGTTGGTGAGCAATTTCATAAAGAGCATTCCGATACCGTTGAGAACATCGTTCTCTGTTGCAAGGATGTAAGGCTCTCTTATGCCATTCCAATCAAACGAAGTGTTGAGAAGTGCCTCTGCAAAGTCGCAGTTGGGATAGAAGTCTGTCCACTGTCTCTGACCCTGGAAGCCTGCAGCAATAGCATTGTGGCCGACCATCTCTTCTTCACAGCCTGCAGGAAGATTCTGATTGCCGTTCATAAGGTCTTTGATGATGCACATCATCTTGACTACGAACTCCCAATCCTTTTCCTTCTGCTCGTCGCTCTTTCTTACGAATTCGGGGTTCTTGTCAAAGCCCTCTTTGCACTT
Source organism: Acutalibacteraceae bacterium (assembly GCA_045604185.1). Classification (GTDB taxonomy): domain Bacteria; phylum Bacillota; class Clostridia; order Oscillospirales; family Acutalibacteraceae; genus CAG-177. Next base: position 29,047 of record JAZUNO010000089.1, read on the forward strand.
CTCCTTTGTCCATGCGAGAGCTTTCTGATATTCAGCCTCGTCATAAATACCCTCGGTCATTCGACGGATAATCTCTACCTCGTCAACTGACTCGACTCTCATGCCGAGATATTCCTCAATGAAATCGGGGTCGATTGATGAGCCTGCAATACCCATGCAGATAGAGCCAATCTGAAGATAGCTCTTGCCTCTCATTGTTGCAACTGCAACAGCTGCTCTTGCAAAGCGGAGAAGCTTCTCTTTAACATCGTCCGGAACAGATGCGTCATCAGCATCCTGAACATCCTTGCCGTAGATACCGAATGCAGGAAGACCTTTCTGAGCATGAGCTGCAAGAACAGATGCAAGATAAACAGCACCGGGACGCTCAGTTGCATTGAAGCCCCAAACGCCCTTGATTGTGGTGGGGTCCATATCCATTGTCTCTGAACCGTAGCACCAGCAGGGAGTAACGGAAAGAGTGATGTCAACGCCCTCTTTCTTAAACTTTGCTGCACAAGCGGCTGCCTCTGCAACACGGCCGATTGTGGTGTCGGCGATTACAACCTTAACGGGCTCGCCGTTTGAATAGCGAAGGTTCTCCTCAAAAAGAGCCTTAGCTGTCTTTGCCATATTCATGGTCTGCTCTTCAAGCGAACCTCTTACATTAAGGGGTCCTCTTCTGCCGTCAATAATGGGACGAATACCGATAACCGGATAGTCGCCGATAAGTCTGCTTTTTGCCATTGTTTTCTTCCTTTCTATATAACTATAAATTTTAAAATCAGACAATTATTGAATCCTTTGTTTAACTTCTGCAGCAATTTTTCCTGACCATTTTACTTTTAGTTCAACATCTATTTTAGTATGCTTGCTTGCAATCATTACTGTAACCGGAGGATTTTTTCCGTTTCCAGGTAACTTAAAAGTTAGTTCATGTTGTCCTACAGGCAACTGAAAAAACCTTTCTCCACCATTCAATATAACACCTGTTTTTTGCCCATTAATTTTCAAATGAACTTTTCCTTCGCAACCACAAAATGCAGGTAATCTTTTTATGAACAAATTAGGTTCGGTAATAATGCTTTCTGCTCGAAGGAGTCCTTCCTTTGCCTCAACATTAGATGCATCAATATCTAAAACTCTATTATAATATTGACCAGCCTCGCTAAACCTATTTTGTATAGTTAAGTCCCTTGCTCTAATTAGTAAATTATTTATTTCTTGACTTCGGTCAATGCTTATCGAGCCTCTATGTTCTATAATTTGCTTCTCTTGAACAACTTTTGTCCCGCAATAAGAACAAAAGCCAAAGTCCCTAGTGTCATCAAGAGTAATTTCCGCTCCGCAAGAAGGACAATGTAATGCAACAAATGCCATATACTCTTCCCTTTCATTGATTATTCAGCTATAGCTTTAAATCTGTCATAAGCTTCAGTCCACGCATCAGCCTCTTTTGGTTCGTAGGTTCTGAGTGCCTCGCTTCGTGAAACTATCTCACGTGCTGTTGCGATATCGGGGATATCACCGATACTCATAAGCTGAACGGCTATATTGCCCAGCACCGTAGCCTCAATCGGGCCTGCCTTGACGGGTACGTCGCAGGAGTCCGCTGTCATCTGACACAAAAGTGTATCCTTTGTGCCGCCGCCGATAACATGGATTGCAGGATAATCTCTGCCCGTACATTCCTTTATCTTCTCAAAAGTCAGGCGGTACTTCATAGCAAGGCTCTCATAGATGCAACGCATAACCTCACCGACAGTCTGCGGAACATACTGTCCCGTCTTACGGCAGAATTCACGCACACGCTCCGGAATATCTCCGGGCGGAGTAAACTCGGGAGCATCGGGGTCAATAAAGCACTTGAACGGCTCTTCACTCAACGCCATACGCTCAAGGTCAGCGTAGCTGTAATCCTGACCCTCACGCTTCCACTGTCTGCGACTCTCCTGTATCAGCCACAGTCCGATTATGTTCTTGAGAAGCCCCGTCATTCCGCCGTAGCCGCCCTCGTTTGTTATGTTTATCCTCAAAGATGTCCCGTTGACTACCGGTTCAGGCAGCTCCGTACCGAAAAGCGACCACGTACCGCTGCTCAAAAACGCAAAGCTCTTTTCAGCACTCGGAACTGCAGATATTGCCGACTGCGTATCATGACCGCAGACGCTTATAACCTTTGCCTTTTCAAGTCCGAGTTCCTCACAAATCTCGTCGCTGAGCTCACCGTTAGGTGTGCCTGACGGTACTATGGGTGTCAAAATATCCTTGGGAAGAGAAAGCTTGTCAAGCAAATCATATGCCCAATCCTTGGTTTTTATATCAACCATCTGTGAGGTTGTGGCTATGGAATACTCCGTCTGCATATTGCCCGTAAGCAGATATGCAAACAAGTCAGGCATAAACAAGAGTTTGTCGGCACGTTCAAGGATGTGCGGACGGTATTTTTTGAGCGCAACAAGCTGGAACAAGGTGTTGAGCTCCATAAACTGTATACCCGTTCTGCCGTAAAGCTCGTCTTTCGGTATCGTCTTAAAGGTCTCCTCAACCAGACCCGCCGTACGCAAATCACGGTAGTGGACAGGGTTTTCAACAAGGCAACCGAACTCGTCTATAAGTCCGAAATCAACTCCCCATGTGTCGATGCCCACACTGTCAAATCCGCCTGCAAGCTTTGCCTTTACAAGGCCCTGCTTTATCTCGTAAAACAGACGCAGTACGTCCCAATACAGAGTGTTGCCGACCTTTACGGGGTCATTTGAAAAGCGGTGAACCTCTTCAAGACGTATGTTCTCCCCGTCGAAATGTCCGATTATCGCACGTCCGCTTGACGCTCCGAAGTCAAAGGCGAGAACTCGTTTTTCCTTATGCATACTACACCTCCGTTTATAGGGTGATTAATCGTTTGCGTTGATTATTTCACAACACCTTTTTTAAGTATAATGTTAGCATATATCGCTGTTTCGCCCGTGGCAACAACAGCATATGCTTTCTTTGCTCTGTCATAGAAATCAAAGCGCTCAACAAGCTCAAACTTCTTGTCTCCCTCGTTCTTTTTGACGATTTCCTCATAATCGTTCCAGATGGGCGGACGCTCACCGTCAGCACCGTTATCCATAAGGGCTACGGGTGCTTCAACATATGTATCAAGCGGCATGAGCTTCAAGACTGCATCAAGAATCTCCGGCACGCCGTGGCCGTCAAGGCGGACAAGACGCTGTGCAATGCTTGCTGCAGGGAAATTTCCGTCACCGATAACAATCTCGTCACCGTGACCCATTTCCATGAGAATTTTTAAAAGTTCGGGTGAAATTATTGATGGGATGTTCTTTAACATATTGCTCTTCCTTTCAATCTATTGCATAAAGCTTATAAAGCTCTGCATATATTCCGTCTTTTTCTATCAGCTCACGGTGACTGCCCTGCTCAGCGATACCGTCCTCTGTCAGAACAAGAATCTTGTCTGCATTGCGTATGGTAGTAAGTCTGTGAGCTATCGTGAGAGTTGTTCTGCCCTTTGCAAGACGCTCAAGGGATTCCTGAACAAGCTTTTCACTCTCATTGTCGAGTGCAGATGTCGCCTCGTCAAGCAATAAAATCGGGGGATTCTTAAGAAATACTCTGGCAATCGATATTCTCTGCTTCTGACCGCCCGAAAGCTTTACGCCACGCTCACCGACATATGTATCGTAGCCGTTGGGAAGTGCACTGATAAAATCATGTGCTCCCGCCTGCTTTGCGGCTTCTATAATCTCTTCCTCTGTTGCATCGGCCTTGCCGTAAATCATATTATCACGGATAGTCCCCGAGAACAGATAAACATCCTGTGCCACAACTCCTATATTTGAACGCAGTGAACGAAGCGTTATATCCTTTATATTCTTGCCGTCAAGCAGAATCTCTCCGCTCTCAGCCTCGTAAAATCTCGGAATAAGGTTACACAGCGTCGTCTTACCGCCGCCGCTGGGCCCGACAAGAGCTACATTCTCGCCCTTTTTAATGTGAAGATTGAGATGATTAAGTATCTGTTTTTCGCCCTTGATATAGCTGAACGAAACATCACAAAATTCAATTTCACCCTGAACATTCTCTATATCAACAGCATTCTCACTGTCGGTAATATCCGGCTCTTCATTCATGATTTCCGCAAATCTCTCAACGCCCGTGATTCCTCGGCTGAACTGTTCACTGAAATCGACTATGGTGCGTATTGATCCGAGCAAGGTTGAAATAAGAAGCAAACTCGCAGCAAAGTCACCGGGAGACGTGACCCCGTTTTTCATCAGCAGTGCACCCATTGCAACAACACAGATATACATCGCTCCGTCGATAAGCCTTACGGTTGCATGAAACTGCGACATATATTTATGGCTCTTGTTTCTGATTGCTACATATTCCTCGTTGCCCTGTGCAAATTTCGCTTTTTCGGTCTTTTCGTTAGTGAACGAGCGAACCACACGCACACCGAGCAGACTGTCCTCAATTCTCGCATTTATCTCGCCGACCTGATGACGCCCCTTTTTGAATGTGTCTCGCATTTTTGTACGCGACTTCTTCGTGAAGATTATCATAAACGGCATCAGAACAAAAATCGCAACCGCAAAACGGATATCCATGGTTGCAAAGATATAGAAACTCGCTACAAATTTCACAACCGTCATCAGTACCATTTCAGGGAAGTGGTGTGCCCACTCTGCAACATCAAAAAGGTCTGATGTCATTCGGCTCATAAGCTGGCCGACTTTTGTATTGTCAAAAAATGTAAACGACAGGGTCTGCAGGTGGTCAAACATATCCTCTCTCATGGAGTTCTCGATTTTTGTACCCATCTTATGTCCGTAATATGACTGGCAGTAGCTCGCAATACTGTCAATGCTGCGAAGAGCTATGTAGGCTACACAAATAAGAACTATAAGCTCAACCGTCAACCCGGCAGGGTCGCTTACTCCCGTATCCGTAATTCTTCTGACGATAAGAGGAAGAATTATCTCGCACGCCGCTGACACCATAGCACAGGTAAGCACGACAGCCTCTGTACCCAAGTGCTTTTTAAGATAAGGGAAAAAGCGTTTTATAAGTTCAAGATTATCCTTGGCGGAGTTTACTCGTTTTCGCTCACTCTCTCCCACCGTTTTTTTACCCATTTTATTTCATTCCCCCAAAAGTATACCCAAAGGTTACCAACTATAGTATTATACAACATTTTAAAGGGTAGATACAACATTTTATTGTGTTTTTCTTGATGTTTTTTGCAAAGTTTTATCAAGCGAAGTTCAGAATATCTTTTTCGTATAATAACCCCGATTTTATAGGCTACATGTAGACTATATAGTAGTATGCATAGCCTATAAAGAACGGTATTTTTGTGTATTCTAACTTTATTGAATATCAAAATTAAAAGTGCAGGTGCCTGAAATCATGACTACGATAACAGCGGTAAGAAACCGAATTTTACAACTCTGCGGTGAACGCAACATCTCGATAAACAAGCTTGCAAATTTATGTGCCCTACCTCCGTCTTCCGTTAAAAATATTTTGTACGGAAAGAGCATGAACCCAAAGCTCCTTACAATAAAAATGATTTGCGACGGGTTGGATATAACTCTCTGCGAATTTTTTGACACCGAAGAGTTCAACAACCTGGAACAAGAAGTCGCATAGGGGGATTTTTATGTTTTCACGAATAAACAGCATGGGGCTGTTCGGCATGGACAGTTATATGGTCGAAGTTGAGGCTGACCTGTCGCAGGGATTGCCCCGTTTCGATATTGTCGGATTGCCCGACGCCGCAGTAAACGAGGCTAAAAACCGTGTGCGTTCAGCAATAAAAAATACGGGCTTTACGTTCCCCGTAAGCAGAATAACCGTAAATCTTGCCCCTGCCGACACAAAAAAGGAGGGGTCTGTCTACGACCTCCCCATCCTTATATCTCTTCTCGTTTCCGCAAAGCAACTCGACTGTAAAACCGACGGTTGTGCATTTATAGGCGAAGTTTCTCTCGACGGTCTTGTTCGCCGAGTAAACGGTGCACTACCCATGGTTATCGCCGCATCAAAGGCAGGCATCAAAACTGTTTTTGTGCCTATGGATAACGCCGCTGAAAGCTCTGTTGTTCAAGGGGTTGAGGTTATTCCCGTCAGGACGGTCTCCGACCTTATAAAGCATCTTCGGGGCGAGGAATCTCTAAAACCCGTCTTGTTTGACAATTTCCGCGACAGCTACGAGCCGTCCGCTTTTGCACCCGATTTCCGTGATGTCAAAGGACAGGCTGAGGCAAAGCGTGCACTTGAAATCGCCGCTGCAGGAGGCCACAATATAATTATGGTCGGCCCTCCCGGGTCGGGTAAGAGCATGCTTGCAAAGCGTCTGCCGTCCATATTGCCCGATATGACTTTTGAGGAAAGTCTTGAAACCACAAAGCTGTATTCCGTAGCAGGCACACTGCCTGACGGCGTTTCCCTGATGACGCAACGTCCGTTCCGCTCACCGCATCACACAGTGTCCCCTGCAGGCCTTTCAGGCGGCGGCACTGTGCCCAGACCCGGCGAAATATCTCTTGCACACAACGGAGTTCTCTTCCTTGACGAACTTCCCGAGTTTTCACGCACCGCCATGGAAGTTCTCCGCCAGCCGATGGAGGATTCAAAAATCACTATTTCACGTGTATCCGCCTCCCTATCCTACCCCTGCTCTGCAATGATTGTGTGTGCAATGAACCCCTGCCCCTGCGGCTACTACGGACACCCCACCAGAGACTGCACATGCACCCCGAACTCCGTACACAGATACCTGTCACGTCTCTCAGGCCCTTTGCTTGACAGACTCGATATACATATCGAAGTGCCACCCGTGGAATTTGCCCAGCTCTCAGATTCCGGTGAAGAGGAATGCTCTGCCGACATAAGAAAGCGTGTAAATGCTGCAAGAAAACTACAGACCGAAAGGCTCAGCGGCAGCGGTATATCCTGCAACGCAAAAATGGATTCGGCACAGACAAAGCTCTACTGCAGACCTACTGCCCAGGGCCTTGTTTTGCTTGAGCGTGTTTTTGAGAAGCTCGACCTCTCCGCCAGAGCATACGATAAAATTCTGCGTATCGCACGTACCGTCGCAGACCTCGACAACAGCGATTGCGTAAACTCGGACCATATCGCTCAGGCTGTCCAATACCGTTCGCTTGACAGAACTCTGTGGAGAAACATAAGATGAAAACACAGGGAAGACTCACATAGGAATCCACCTTGACTTTTTTAAAATTTTGTTATATAATCTCTTTCAGCGTTTATACTTGGTGGAGTATGCTGTTTTGGTGTGCAGACCGAAACAACATTCACAAGATATAATTCTGCATGGGGATAAGAGCACGACGCTCTAATGTTTTTGGGGAGAAGATATTTATGAAATCGTTTTACAAGGTAAGAGAATTCAACGACATCCGTGAACTCATGGATATGAGTGCACAACTTTTCGCAGACAGACCTGCTTTTGAAATAAAGCGTAAGGACGAGTCTCACTATAACATTTCATACCGTGAATATCGCAAAGACATCGACGCTTTCGGCACAGCGATTACCGCTATGGGCTATCATGACGCACATATTGCCGTTTGCGCTGATAACTGTTATGAATATTGCCTGACCTATATCTCAACGATATGCGGTCTGGGCGTCATTGTGCCTGTTGACAAGGAGCTTTCTCCCGCTGATGTCAACGGGATTCTTAATGCCGCCGAGGTAGATATTCTTATCTGCGACGAGAAACAGTTGAAGCGTCTCGACTTCTCGGGTGCACCCAAGGATATGAAGATTATCTGCGTAAATATGAGTGAGGACAGAGACGGTGTTCTCCGTTATGAAAACGTTCTTGCACAAGGACATAAGCTTCTCGACGAGGGTCACGACGAGTACCGCAACATCCCCCTTGACCCCGATAAGCTTTGCACGCTGCTCTTCACTTCAGGCACCACAGGCCTTTCAAAGGGCGTTATGCTCTGCCAGCGCAACTTCGTTTTTGAAGTAAAATCTGCTATGGGCGTTATCAAGATTTATCCCGAGGATTGCGGAATTTCCCTGCTTCCTCTTCACCATACTTTTGAGAGCTCCATTATTCTGTTCTTTGCACCGTACTGCGGAGCAAAAGTTACTTTCTGTGAGGGCTTCAAATATGTTCTTCGCAACATGAAGGAGTTTAACCCCTCTATTTTCGTTGCTGTTCCCCTTGTTCTTCAGACAGTACACAGAAGAATTCTCAAGGCTGTCAAGAAAAAACCTCACGGTGAGACAATGTTCAAAGTCGGCAAGGTTGTCTGCAAGCTCGGCAGCAAGGTAGGTCTTGACCTCAAAAAGGTATTCTTCAAAGAAATTCAGGAGACTTTCGGCGGAAAGATGAGAATGATAATCTGCGGCGGTGCTCCGATTGACCCGCAGATTCTCGAAGACTTCGACGCTTTCGGAATTCAGATAGTTTTCGGATACGGACTTACAGAGTGTGCTCCCCTTGCGGTAATCAACCACGACCGCCTGCACCTTGCAGAATCTGTCGGCGAGTCCCTTCCCGGAACAGAAACAAAAATTTTCAATCCCGATGAGGACGGTGTCGGTGAAATCTGCGTCAAGGGCGACATGGTCATGCTCGGATACTACAACAACCCTGAAGCTACCGCTGAGGTTATGGACGAGGACGGCTTCTTCCATACCGGCGATATGGGTTACATAAACAAAAAAGGTCATGTTTATCTGACGGGCCGTTGCAAGAATGTCATCGTTACATCCAACGGCAAAAACATCTATCCTGAAGAGCTCGAATATCAGCTCAGCCGTGACCCCGTTGTCAGCGACTGTATGGTTATAGGCAAAGACAACGCCAAAGGCGAGCTTGAAGTTCACGCTCAGATTTTCCCCGATATGGCCGAAGTCAAAGAGCGTCTTGGTAAAGAAGATGTTTCTGACGATGAGCTCCAGCTGCTCTTCAAGGATATTGTCGACGATACCAACGACAGACTTGCAAGCTTTAAACGCATCAAAGGATTTACTTTGCGTAAAGAGGACTTCATAAAGACCACTACACAGAAAATCAGGCGTTTTGAAAATGTATAATTCGGATTCCACGCCAACACAAATACAAAAAGCAACGTCAAAATTTGACGTTGCTTTTCTTTTTATATATCCGATTTACAGCTTTTCAACCGCATCAACAGCAGCCTTGATATAATCGTCACCGACAAGCTCAACCGCACCCTTGTCAACAAGAGATGCTGTCTGCTCCTGCATCGGAATCTTACCAAGGACGGGAACACCGAGCTCTGCAGCGATTTCATCAATCTTGCTCTCGCCGAAAATCTTTATCTCTTTACCGCAATCGGGGCAAAGCACATAGCTCATATTCTCAACAATACCCAGAACCGGAATATTCATCATTGTAGCCATATTATATGCCTTTTTGACTATCATATTGACTAAGTCCTGAGGAGTTGTGACTATAATAATACCGTCAACAGGCAGACTCTGGAAAACAGTCAGCGGAACATCGCCTGTTCCGGGAGGCATATCGACAAACATATAGTCAACCTCGCCCCATGCTACCTCTGTCCAGAACTGCTGAATAACACCTGAAATAACGGGTCCTCTCCAAACAACGGGAGCATCCTCTTTTTCAAGCAGAAGATTTACAGACATTATCTTAACTCCGGTCTTGCTCTCCATAGGAAGAAGCCCGCGTTCGTCCGCCACAGCCTGACCCTTTATTCCGAATGATTTAGGGATAGACGGTCCTGTAATATCAGCATCCATGACAGCCGCAGAATAGCCTCTCATCTGTGCCGCACTCGCAAGCAGAGACGTCACAAGAGATTTTCCTACACCACCCTTGCCGCTTACAACACCGATAACCTTTTTAATATCGCTGAACTGTCCGCTCTGAATATGCAAATCCCTTTCTGAACAGTTCGAAGAGCAGGTTGAACAGTCGTGTGTACAGCCTTCCATTTTCTCGTTTTCGCTCATTTTAACAACTTCCTTTCTTCATTCTATCAGGGTGACGGGAGTTGAACCCGATACGCCCAAAACTCAAGATTTCTCGCACTCTCGTGCGTTTTCCGGCTTGACATACGTCAATTCCGAGGATTTTTAACGATGAGTTGGCGCAAATACGGCTTCCAAAACCGTATTGCGTTCGACTCCCGTCACCCTATCAACTCAACAACACAGAAAACTCCGTAAATTATGGGCTGATGGGCAATATATATTATCAGCGCATGACGTCCGAGAAAAGACAAAATTTTTGAGCGCTGTTTATAGCTGAACTTCGGAAAAGCTCCCGATACCGCATACACACCGAAGAATGTTCCCGCAAGGAACAGAAAAACGTGCGGCAAAAGCGGAAAGTAATCCGCAGAATAAAAAGATTGGGAATAAAATCCGAACGGCATGAAGTAATCCGTCTGATAAAGCACCGCCGGCAAATCCACGTTAAACTTTCCGGGGAAACCCAGAATACCGATTCCCACATTATACGTCAGAGCGTACAGCAACAGACAGATGCATACGCCGAGAATCGGGTTTATCTTATCAAGGCCTTTACGAGTAAGTGAAAAAATCAGCATCGAAAGTGACAGCAGATGCAAAATTCCGAAATATATCTGTGCCCCATCAAAACCTATCTGCGGCATTATGACTGCTGTCACCACAGTCAGTCCCAACGCTATGAGCAGGAGCCTTACTCCTCTTTTTGTATTGTCGTGTGACAGCCTCGAGGATATGCCCGATATAACTATAAAAAGTGCCGCAAAATACGGCTGTGCAGGCATAAAAAAGTTTAAAAGCTTCGTCCCGGCTTCCATGTCGAAAACAGCCGACATACTGTAAAACGCATGGTAGAACACCATGCAGAGCACCGCAAGACCGCGCAGCTCATCAAGCAGATATATTCTTTTCCTCCCTCTTGGCGACACTACACAATCACTCCCTGCAGCACGAGGATACCAATACATTTTATCACAATGCTTTTATTTTGCAAGCCTTTATTGACAACTGCAAGTCTTTAGCCGTATAATTTTATCATCGGCACAATTTATCAATTAATCGGAGACTTTTTATGGACAAGATTAAAGCCCTTATCAAAAAAATCATAAACAAAGAGACCGTTATGTACGTCGTTTTCGGTATACTGACCACCGTAGTCAACTTCATCGCATTTAAACTCTTTGACATAGTCCTCGGCACTAAGCTCTATCTGATAACAAACGTGCTCGCATGGATTGTTGCCGTCGCTTTTGCGTATGTAACAAACAAGCTGTTTGTCTTTGAGAGTAAAAGCTGGGCACCCTCGGTAATCCGCCGTGAGATTCCCTCTTTCGTTGCCGCAAGGCTGTTCTCTCTCGGAGTTGAGGAAGTCGGTCTTATATTCTTTGTAAGCCTGCTGAAATTCGGTGAAAAGAGTTTTATGATACCATTTATAAACTTTGAGCTCAGCGGTACAATGGCCGCAAAACTGATTCTCGCTGTTGTAGTCGTCATTCTCAACTACTTTTTCAGCAAACTTATTATATTCAGAAAAAAGCAGAAATAACAAAAAACAGTTCACGGAGTATTGAGTTTCTCAATACTCCGTGTTTTTTATCCTTCTGACGGTTGCTCTTCCAAGGCCTTTGAATCCTCGCTTTTTTCGTCTCCACTCTTCTTTGCACTCTTCCAGATTCTCACAACACCCTCGTCGTTGAGAACCTTGAGCACCGTTATCATAATCGGCAACAGGAAGATACCTATAACTCCGAAAAGCCTCAAGCCTATATACATACCCATAATGCTGACTATCGGCGGTATTCCGAGGTTGCTGGCAACTACCTTGGGCTCGAGCACCTGACGTATTACCGTTATGCACACATAGAGCACCAACAGACCTATACCCATTCCGAATCGTCCCGTTATCAGCATGAAAACACCCCACGGGATAAGCACAGTACCTGTTCCGAGAACGGGGAATATGTCAACAATCGCAGTAATCGTCGCTATTATAAACAGATAGTTTCCTCCATATACACCGATTATCTTGAGCACGCCCAGGCCTATGCACATCTCAACAAAAGTTATGAGCATAATAAGTGCATATGATTTTACGAGCTTGCCGACCGACGAGAAAACTATATTCTTGGTTTTGGTTACATTTCTTCTCTTCTGCGGACTCAGCTGTCTTTTCACAAAAGATGTTATCCTATCATAATCCGAAGTGATAAAGCAGGCGGCTATAACAAAAATAAGACAGCCGACAAGAACATTAGGTATCTGCTTTGCCGTTGCCCAAACACCGCTCAGCGGCGTTTTAAGCATAGACAAAATATCAATGCTGCCCCCTTGCTGAGTCTGTGCAAGCTGACTGCGTTCTTCAGCAGGTAAAAGCAACTTGTCCACAAAATTCTCTATGGTTGTGCTCAAAGTACTGCCTATTCCCTCTGGCAATTTGCTCACTATACCCAGAAGCGTCTCTTCAACACTCTTTACAAAATCAGGCAGTTTGCCCACATATGCCATAAAGGTATCTGCAAAACCCTTGACTTCCGACGCTATCTTCACTCCTGCAAGCGCTATAACCGTCAGAACCGCTGCCACAGAAAGAAGTACAAACAAGACCGATACCGGGCCTTTTTTCAACGGTGTCTTTTTTACAACGGCATTTACCGGACGCTGAAGCACTGCACCGAGAATAAACGCAAAGATAAACGAAGAAAGTACACCGAAAGCATATTTCATAAATAAGTAAAACGCACTCAGCAACAGCACTATATATGCGGTGTTTATCAGAACCGCCCTTTTCTTTTCAACGGAAAGTTGCAAAAGACCACACCTTTCTTCCATTTGTGAAAATAGTCTTTGTTTGTTACAGGCTTATTTTATACCTTTTTCTCACAAAACTCAATCTCTTGACAAAATACTTCTCAAAAAATTCAAAAAGTTTATTTTTGGGGCTTTATCCGCTCGATTATTTGTGGTAAAATAGATGTCGAGTAATTGACCTTACCAAGGAGAGATTGATTTTATGTATATTGCGATAATGGGTTACGGCGTTGTCGGTTCCGGTGTTGCAGAGGTTATAAACAAGAACCACGACAGCATCGTCAAGAAAAGCACCCAGTCTGAACTTGAAATAAAATACATCCTGGACATTCGTGATTTTCCCGGTGATCCCAACGAAAAACTTTTTGTCAAGGATTTCGATGTCATCGTCAACGACCCCGATGTCAAAATCGTCGTTGAAACCATGGGCGGATTGCATCCTGCATACGAATTTGTTTCAGCCTGCCTGAAAGCCGGGAAGCACGTTGTTACTTCAAACAAAGAGCTCGTTGCCGCAAAGGGCTGTGAACTCCTCGGATATGCTGCCGAGAACAATGTAAACTTCCTGTTTGAAGCAAGTGTCGGCGGCGGTATACCGATTATACGTCCTATCAGCCAGTGCCTTGCCGCAAACGAGATTGACGAATTTGCAGGCATTCTCAACGGTACCACAAACTTCATCCTTACAAGAATGATAAACGATAATATGCCTTTTGAAGAGGCTCTCAAGCTTGCTCAGGATAACGGTTACGCAGAGCGTGACCCGTCCGCCGACATTCTCGGCCACGATGCATGCCGCAAAGTATGTATTCTTGCATCCCTTTGCTTTGGCAAGCACGTGTATCCCGACCTCGTCCACACCGAAGGCATTACAGAGATAACACTCGAAGACGTCGAATATGCAAAGAATTGGGGCGGCGTAATAAAGCTTCTCGGCAGAGCAAAACGCTCCGAAGACGGAAAGCAGATTTCTGCAATCGTAAGCCCTGCTTTTGTCGACCACCACAGCCAGCTCGCAGGCGTTGACGATGTTTTCAACGCTATACTCGTTCGCGGTGACGCTATCGGCGACGTTGTTTTCTACGGCAGAGGTGCCGGAAAGCTTCCTACCGCAAGTGCCGTTGTCGGCGATGTTATCGACTGTGCACGCCACGAGAACAAGCAGAAGTTCTTCGGTTGGGCTGACAGCGAGAACGGCTATGTATCAGACTATCTCGATGCAACAACCTCTCTCTATGTCAGAGCCACCTGCAAGCATACTGAGGAAGCTCTCTCCAATGCCCGAAAGGCTTTCGGTGAAATAAAGGTTCTCAAACGTCCCGACGCTCCCGAAAACGAGATTGCTTTTGTAACTCCCGTAGCTACCGAGCGTGAGCTGAGAACAAAGCTTGAAACCGTACTCGGTCTTGAAATTATAACCACTATAAGAGTTACTGATTATTGATTTTTAGCCTTAAAAAATCAAACGCCGTCCGAAAAATCGGACGGCGTTTTGTTTTTATATTGAGCAAAAACCTCACAGATGTTGTTTAAGCATTTTCTTTTTGTGTGAAAAAGAAAACGCTAGCAAAAGAAAAGCACACTTGGGGCCTGCCCCAAGACCCCGAACATAACCGCTTTGCCGCAACACAAGCTAAATCTCATTCAAAAAGTTGCTCGGCACATTCGCCCGT
>JAZUNO010000090.1:0-19991 GCA_045604185.1 Acutalibacteraceae bacterium
ATAAAGATTATCGGAGCATAGGACATGAATGAAAAGTCATTCATGAGCTTTTTACGGTAGGAATCCATAGTCTTACCGTCTTTCTCAACGGCATCCCACTTATTAACAGCTATTATGCAGGCTTTACCCAAATCATGTGCGGTACCTGCAACTTTCGAATCCTGCTCGGTAAAACCTTCTACCGCATCTATCATTATAACACAGACCTGTGCACGTTCAACAGCCATTCTCGCCCTTATAACAGAATATTTTTCAACTGCATCATATACTCTGCTCTTTCTGCGAAGTCCTGCTGTGTCTATAAACACAAACTTACCGTGGCTGTTTTCAACATAGGAGTCCGTAGCATCACGGGTTGTTCCTGCGATATTAGAAACTATCATTCTGTCCTCACCGAGAATAGCGTTGACAAGTGAGGATTTACCGACATTTGGTTTGCCGATAACGGCAACCTTGATAGTATCATCCTCTTCTGCCTCCTCCTCGGCAGGCGGAAAGAATTTTACAACCTCCTCAAGCAAATCACCCGTACCCATACCGTGCACAGAGGACACTGCTATCGGGTCACCCAGACCCAGATTGTAAAACTCATAAAAATCTGCAGGCGGCTCACCGACTGTATCACATTTATTGACGCACAAAACTATCGGCTTGCCGCTCTTTTGAAGCATTGCGGCAACTTCTTCGTCAGTCGAAACAACACCGCAACGCACGTCTGTTACAAGAATTATTACATCCGCACTGTCTATGGCAAGCTGTGCCTGACGGCGCATCTGCGAAAGAATTATATCATCCGAATACGGTTCTATACCGCCTGTATCAATGAGCATAAAAGTTCTGTTTTCCCACTCGCAGTCACCGTAAATGCGGTCACGTGTGACACCCGGAGTATCGTCAACTATAGACAGTCTCGCTCCGACAAGCTTATTAAAAAGCGTTGATTTGCCGACATTCGGTCTGCCGACAATCGCAACAACAGGTTTAGACATTAAATACACCTCCAAGCATCGCTTCAAGCAACTCATAGCCGTCATTTCTTACAGGTGTTACTTTAACACCTACACGTTCTTCAAACTCTTCAAGAGTCATATCGTCAAGGAACATATCGCCTTCATTTCTTAAAGACACCGACGGAATAAGCAGTTCATCACAATTCGGCATGCCCTCAAGAGCTAAAAGCATATCTTTTCCGCACAAAAGCCCTGCAACAGTTATCATTTTACCAAAGAGCTTGTTCTTAGCCATTATAACATTTATCCGAAGATTCTTCACCCTCGAAATCGCCATTTGTGAAAGTTCTTTTATAAGCGGATATGCCGCTTCGCCCGTAACTATATTTACACATCTGTTCGCACAATCCGTATCTTCCGACACATCTGAAAGTGCATCTTCAAACTCACTCTTCAACAGTGCCCACAGTCCGATACCGTTATCAAGCTGAGGAAAGTCACCGTAATAGTCAGCATCGGGCATCTCCCTTTGGGCTTTGAGATAAAACTCATCCGCCGCATAAGCTATCACTTCTTTATTATACCACATAAAATGTGCATTGAAATCATCAATTATATCAATTACTTCGCAAGCGGTCTTTTTAGTGTACGGCTCAAGATGACAAAGCCCTTCTCGGTGGTCACTAAGGCCCACGGGAACCGCCGCTATACTCTGCACCGCAGGATAGAGCTTGGCGAGTTCAGAAAGACTGTACTCGAGCTCTTTGCCGTCGTTTATACCGTTACAAAGCACCAGCTGAGTATTGATTTTTATACCTGCCTTTGCCAACTGATGAATGTACTTGAGGCTCTCACCCGCATTAGGGTTCTTCATCATCTCAACACGCAGTTCGGGATTCATTGTGTGAACCGAAATATTAACGGGGCTTATATGCATTTTTATAATGCGGTCAATGTCATGCTGAGTCAAATTTGTAAGCGTGATATAGTTTCCAAAGAGGAACGACAGACGTGAATCGTCATCCTTAAAATACAAACTGTCCCTCAAACCTTTGGGAAGCTGGTCAATAAAACAAAAAATACACTTGTTTTTGCAGTGATGCTGTTTGTCCATAAGGTAGGTTTCAAACTCAAGTCCGGGGTCGTCCGCCTCTCCCTTTTTGATTTTCACTTTATGGCGTGACCCGTCAGGCTTTTCAATCTCCATAACAAGACGGGTATCATTGATATAAAAACGGTAATCAAGAACGTCGTTTATCTCATTCGAGTTGATTGAAATCAACAAATCGCCTGCAGAAATCTTCTTTTTACTGCACAGAGAACCCGTCTCAACCGAAAAAATCTTAACCGACATCCTTAATCACACCTTTCCCTATAAAAATCAAAAAGGCAGAGAAGGCTCATCCTCCTCTACCTCTCCGCATTTATGACCTATGCAAAATTATGGCCAAGCAGGACTGCTTAACCATATTAGCCATAATTGACTTGCGTGTGTTCAAAGGGCTCACGCGTCCTTCTTAATCACTTGCTTGCCGTTGTAATATCCGCACTCCGGGCAAAGTCTGTGCGGTCTCTTAAGCTCTCCGCACTGGGAGCACTTGACGAGTTCGGGGGCATCCATCCTCCAAACATTAGAACGTCTCTTGTCGCGTCTGGCCTTTGATACTCTTCTCTTGGGTACCGCCATGTTGAGCACCTCCTTAACACTTGCATTAAAATGAAATAGGCTTATTAATTATTCCAAAAGCTGTTTTAACGCCTCAAGACGTGGGTCTGTAGGCTTTTGACAGCTACATTGGCTGAAATTCAGGTTTTCACCACAATATTGGCAAACACCTTTGCATTCTTCACTGCACAGTATCTTACCCGGCAATGAAAGCAGAATATCCTCTCTTATAAGGGCATCCAAATCAAAATGCATGTCCTCAACAAGGATAAGCTCGTCATTATCTTCGTCATTCAAAGATGTAACAAGCGTGTGTGAGACCGGAAACGTGAAATTACGCACAACCGCATCTGCACATCGATCGCACTCAGTGCAAACCTCTACATCCGCAACAGCCTCAACAGAGACTATCCCGGCGCGATTCTTTACCTCACCGCTTATCTTTACTTTCTTTTCAAACGGCTTGCCCGCATAAAAAGACTCATCGGACATATCCATGCTGTAATCCACAGGCACTTGAAAGCCGATATTGTTAAACAGTGGCTCCAATTCAATAAACATAAGCTCACCTTTATAGGTTACTTAAATCCACGCAGAGAGTATTATATCTTTCTGCGTGGATTTTGTCAATAAAAACTTTATCTTTTTTTGAATGTCAACAATTAAAGTTTATTGCAGAATTCAAAAATCTTCTCAGGAAGCTCAGCCTCGTCTGCTGAAATTGTGAAAACAAAGTTCTTCTCTGTAATATCACTAAGCTCCTTAACCTTCTCAAGGAAAACTGCAAGCTCATCATAATCCCTGCTGCCGATTCTCAGAGTTGCATCAACAAGTATGTCGGTAATATCATGGTCGCCTGCGCAAATTCCGCTGAGAAATCCGTAGAAAGCCTTGTAACCGCTTACCTTGTAGAAGTCAGTCTCAATGAGTCTGGCACGATAGTTAATATCATAAGTCAGAAGTCTTTCCTTTTCAACACAGACAACATTGCCGTTTGATGCTTCAACAGCCTTGTTAACCTGCTCGATAAGGCGTTTGGTTTTGCCCGAACCCTTGCGTCCTGTAATCAAAGAAATCATAAAGAAATCCTCCTAAAAATTTATTCTTTTCTCAAGCTCTGCACGTTGTGCCTCATAGCCGGGTTTGCCCATGAGTGCAAACATATTGAGCTTGTAACTTTCAACTCCGGGTTGATCAAACGGATTTACACCAAGAACATAACCCGATATTCCACATGCCTTCTCGAAGAAATATATCAACCAGCCAAGGTTGTATTCATCCATCTTCTGAAGTTCAAGGATGATGTTCGGTACGCCGCCGTCTGTATGAGCCAGAACAGTTCCCTCAAATGCCTTGCGGTTGACTTCAGACATCTTCTTGCCCGCAAGGAAGTTGAGTCCGTCAACATTATCCTCTGTAGCTTCAATAACCAAATCACGCTTTGGTTCAGTGAAAACTACAACTGTTTCAAACAGTGAACGCTCACCCTGCTGAATATACTGACCGAGTGAATGAAGATCCGTTGAGAAAATTGCTGATGCCGGGAAAATTCCCTTGTTCTCCTTGCCTTCACTCTCTCCGAAAAGCTGTTTGAACCACTCGCACATCATTGTAAAATCAGGCTCATATGCCGCCATCATCTCAATTTTTTTGCCGTCTCTGTAAAGATTATTTCTTATCGCAGCATAACGGTAGCAATCATTTTCCTCTATCTTATCCGACATGTAAGCTTCTCTTGCATCTGCGGCACCCTGCATAAGAGCATCAATATCAATGCCTGCTGCAGCTATCGGAAGCAAGCCTACTGCTGTGAGAACCGAATATCTGCCACCGACATCATCAGGCACTACAAATGTCTCATAGCCCTCTTCAACAGCCATGTTGCGAAGTGCACCTTTAGCTTTATCAGTTGTAGCAAAGATACGCTCCTTTGCACCGTCCTCACCGTACTTCTTTATAAGCAGGTCTCTGAAGATTCTGAAAGCCAGTGCAGGTTCGGTGGTTGTGCCGGACTTTGATATTACGTTAACAGAGAAGTCCTTTGACTCGCACATCTCAATAAGCTCAGCTAACGCCGAAGAGCTTATTGAATTACCTGCGAAATAAATCTCAGGTGCATCCTTGGTAACACTGTTATATCTCTGAGATTTTACAAACTCTATAGCTGCTCTCGCACCGAGATATGAACCGCCGATTCCGATAACGACAAGTATATCCGAGTTCTTTCTTATCTTCTCTGCCGCTTTTTTAATAGCTGCAAATTCATCTTTATCATAGTTTACAGGAAGGTCAACCCATCCGAGGAATGCATTGCCTGCACCTGTGCCGTCATGAAGTGCTTTGTGTGCCGCAGTAATCTCAGCCTGAATTGCTGAAAGTTTCTGCGAAGAAGCTGCATCACCGACAAACGAAGTGTTGAGTTTAATTGACATTAATTCGTTCCCCCATACTCAGGAGTCCCCTGACTCCTCCGCTCTTTACTTGAGCTACTTTATTTTATGATATTTTAACCTATTACAGCTTACTTTTCAAGCGTAATGAGCAATATTTAAAGATTTTTTCAAACTATTTTTCTTTTTTTCAGCATTTTGACGTTTTATGCGTTCCTGGAACTGCGATATGATTCGACTTCCCAATTTACTATGAAGTCCGTCAGCTCCTCTGTCATATGTGATGCACCCGAAAAACTGCGTGAATAAACAGCAATTTTTGCTGCATCTTCAAACAGCATACCAGCAGTCTTTGCCTGCTTCTCGTTGTCACCGACGCAGAAAACACCTACACCCTTAATCATGACAACACGGGGGTTGCAACCGTTGCTTTCACGGTATTCGGCAAGTTTGATTTCTGCTTCGTCCACACTATCAAGCCACAAAGGATATGCACGGCAATAGACGATGTGGTCAGGAGTAAACGGCTTTAAAAGTTCAGCTGCCGCTTCCCTGTTTTTGCAAAACTGCTTCGAGACACCAAAAGGCACTTGTACACACAAAGAATTCTCGGGATAGAACTTCAAAAGGGCATCCGTTTCAAAGACAGTATCCGCAACGGCATCAGCGGTAAACTCCGGTGCTTCTTTGATTGCCGATGAAAGAGCATTCATTACATACATCAACTTTTCATCAAGCTCCTCAACCGTGTCACCTGCAACAAATATTCCGTGATTTTCAAGCAACAGCATATCGCAGGCAACATCCTTTTGAGCCTTATACTCTGACATTCTGTCGAAGCATATTTTCGCAAGAACATAGCCGGGTTTGCACTGCTCAATCCAGATAAAATCACGCTTAATGATTTCACGGGCTGTCTTCTCGCCCCCCTTTGAGCATGTCAAGCCGTTAACAAGTGCGGGATGAAGATGAAGCACATAAGTATACTCAAAAAGTCCGTGCAGGGTTGTCTCAACGCTCGGACGTTTATCCTGCGAACCCAAAGCTCTTGCCGCCATTAAATCCTTGAGCACCAAAGCCTCACGCTCGTCGTCCGAATCGGGATATTCATTCTCAAATATCTCATTGAGCTTTGAAAGGTCCATTTCCACAAAACCTTCTGCAGTTATTGTTGAAAGGGATGTACCTGAGCCTTTGACCCACATTCTGCCGTCGGCTTTGGCGGATGTATTACCGCCTCCCGCCAGAACAAGTTCCGGATTTGAGCCATATTTGTTTGAAAACTTGACAAGTTCATTAATAAGCATAATTTTCACCCTATTATAAATATTGGGCGCGGGGTTCTCGCCTGCGCCCGTAAATATTTTATTGCGCTTTTATCTCTTTCCATGCATCGCTGTAATAAGCGTCAAGGTCTGCACCGAGATATTTAAATACTTCACTCTTATCAACAATCGCCTGCGGTGGGAAAATATCATCATCACTCTGTATTTCCTCATCAAGCGACTCAAAAAGTGCATTGTTAGGAGTTGAATAATAGATATAATCAAAGTTTTTCTCAGCTATATCTGCTCTGCAAAGGAAGTTTATAAACTTCTCGGCATTTGCCTGGTTTGCGCAGTACTTCGGAATAACCCATGAGTCTATCCAAAGATTTGTGCCCTCTTCGGGAATTGTGAAAGCAAGGTCGGGATTGCCCTGAATTCCGAGCTCCTCATCACCCTCGATTGCAAGGTATGCCTCTCCGTTATAAACAAGTGCCATTGCGGCATCTCCGCTTATCATTGAATCACGAGCTTCGGTCTCAACCTGATAAGCCTTGACAAGCGGCTTTTGCTTTATAAGCAAATCTTTTGCTTCGTCAATCTCTGCCTTATCCGTAGTGTTGAGAGAATAGCCAAGGCTCTTGAGTGCTACAAGGAACGAGTCACGGATATTGTTAGCCATGATTATTTTGCCCGAATACTTCTCGTTAAAGAACATATCCCAGCTCTTTGTATCCTCTTGAGAGACTATCTTTGTGTTATATATAACACCGACTGTTCCCCAGAAATGCGGAACGGAATACTTGAGTTCAGGGTCAAAAGTCTTTGAATGCTTCCAATAGGTTTCGCCTATATTTGACTTGTTGGGTATGTTGTCAGGGTTAAGCTCAACAAGAATATCCTCTTGTATAAATCTTTCGATTATATAATCGGATGTGCAGATAAGGTCATATGAACTGTCGCCGTTGACTGCTTTATTATAAAGCTCCTCAGGTGTATCACACTCGTCCATGTTGACTCTTATTCCCGTTTCGTCTTCAAACATTGCAACCACGTCTGGTTCAAGATACTGACCGTATATAAGTACGTTTATACTTTCAGCATCAGAGCATCCGCCAAGCACTGCAAGAGAGCCAACACAGAGAATAATTGCCATAACCGCGGCAACACTTCTGAAAATCTTACTGTTTCTTTTCATTTCGAGCCTCCTGTCAATAATTTTTTACATTCATTTTCGTGCTGTTTTCCTTGCTCACGCTTATCTTGTTAACCACAAACAAAACTATCAGCACAATCAAAAAGATAATCGTGGACAGAGCATAAAGCTCCGGCTGATTACCGAGTTTCCGCTCGGTATAAACTATTATTGATAGGGTCTTTATCCCTGCACCCTTTGTAAAATACGTAATCGTAAAATCGTCAAGGGACATTGTAAATGCCATTAAAAATCCCGAAAGGATTCCCGGAAAAATATCCGGAAGAACAACCTTAAAAAACGCCTGAATCGGTGATGCACCAAGGTCTATAGCCGCCTCGTAAGTATGAGGATCACGTTGGCGAAGTTTTGGTAAAACATTCAAAACAACATACGGAATGTTAAAACTGATATGTGCTATGAGCATTGTTGCAAAATTGAGGTTTCCAAACAGTCTTACAAACAAAAGCATCATTGCTATACCCGTAACGATATCCGCATTCAGAAGCGGTATGCTGTTCACACTCATTATCGCCGACTGACTGGACTTTTTCATATAAAGGATACCCACGCAGGCGAGCGTACCTACTGTCGTTGCAACCAAAGCTGATACAACTGCCAACACAAGAGTATTGCCCAGAGCCTCCATTATCGCACGGCTTGTAAACAAGCTCTCATACCACCTGAAAGTAAAACCGCCCCAGGTTAGAAAACGCGAATCGTTAAACGAGAGGATTGCCAGAACAGCTATGGGCAGATACAAAAACACAAATATTATCGCCACATAGAACCGTTCAAAGAAATTTCTTACTTTTACCACAGAGCAGCCTCCTCTCCGGAGCTTTTTCTGTCGGCTATCATCATGCTGACAAAGATAAATATCATCAGCACAATGGAAATTCCCGAGCCGAGATTCCAATTGTTACCTCTGTTGAACTCCTGCTCAATTATATTACCTATAAGCAGAATCTTTCCGCCGCCGAGAATATCGGCAATAACGAACTCCGAAATAGACGGCACAAATACCATAGTTATACCGCTGACAACACCGGGAACAGAAAGCGGAAATATAACCTTCAAAAACTTTGTCTTTGAATCTGCACCCAAATCCCCTGCCGCATCAAGAAGATTGCGGTCAATCTTTATCAGTGCATTGTATATCGGCAACACCATAAACGGGAAGTAGTCATACACCATTCCCAAGACAATCGCCGTAGGTGTATACATTATGTTCATGGACGGAAGATGTAAAAACTCAAGAACATTATTGATTATACCGTTATCAGCTATGAGAAGTCTTATGGCTATTATCCTGAGCAAAAAGTTTATCCACATAGGAAGAATAAATATGAAAATAACAAAACTCTTATTCTTTGAGCTGTTCTTGCTCAATATATAAGCCAACGGATATGCCAAGATTAAGCATATAGCCGTACTGACAAAAGCCAACAGAAGCGATAGTCCGAGAGCTTCCAGATGAATCTTATCCGCTATAGCGGTTATATTTGAGAATGTGAACGAACCGTCTCTGTCCGTCAGGCCGTAATAAAAAACGAACAGCAGCGGCACAAGTGTGAACACTATCATCCACAGCAGGTACGGGCCTGCCATAAGCTTTTTATACATCAGCTGTAAAAACCTCCTCATCCTCAGACTCAGGCTTGTTCATTATCTGAATATTGGAGGGTTCAACACTGAGGCCCACCTCCGCTCCGACGGGAGTGGAATTGGTGCTGTGTACAAGCCACTCATAACCGTTTACCATGACATGCATCTCATAATGCACGCCCTTGAATATTATATCGGTCACAACGCCTTTGAGCTCGCCCTCTGACGGAGGTGTGAGAATGACATCCTCAGGACGTATTACAACGTCAACGGGCGAATTCTCACCAAAGCCCTCATCAACGCAGACAAATTCTGCACCAAGGATGCGAACAAGGCGGTCTTTTATCATCATAGCGTCAAGAATATTACTCTCACCGATAAAGTCGGCTACAAAGGCATTCTTGGGTTCGTTGTAAATATCAACCGGGGTACCTATCTGCTGAATATAGCCCTGATTGAGCACGACCACGGTATCAGACATTGTAAGAGCTTCTTCTTGGTCATGTGTTACATATATAAACGTTATTCCGAGACGCTGCTGAATCTTCTTAAGCTCAACCTGCATCTCTCTTCTGAGTTTCAGGTCAAGTGCACCCAGCGGCTCGTCAAGCAAAAGCACCCTCGGCTTTACCGCAAGTGCACGTGCTATCGCCACCCTCTGCTGCTGTCCGCCCGAGAGTGAATTTATATTGCGTTTTTCAAAACCTTTAAGGTTTACTATACTGAGCATTTCGCTGACAGTCTGCTCTATCTCCACTTCGGGTACCTTTTTAATTCTTAATCCGAATGCAACATTCTCATAAACATTGAGGTGCGGAAAAAGAGCGTAACGCTGAAAAATGGTGTTAACCTGCCTCTTGTGAGGCGGCACACCATTGATTTTTTTATCCTCAAATATAATATCCCCCTCATCGGGTTCGAGGAAGCCGGCAATGATGCGCAAAATGGTAGTCTTTCCACAACCGGAAGGACCTAATAAAGTTATAAACTCCCTGTCTCTGATATACAGGCTCAAATCGTCAAGAACCTGGTTATCCCCCAATTTGACGGATATGTTTTTCAAATCGATAATAACGTTTTTTTTCAATTATGCAACCCCTCTCGTTTACAGAATAGAAAACAAATATCGATAAATATAAATATAGAGCTAAAACTTGAAAAAGTCAACAGATTTGACAAAAATCGTTGCAAATAAAAGGTATGTAAATAAAAAAATCAGCGCACACCTTTTATAAAGGTCTGCGCTTGGAAAATTTTCCTAAACGGAAGTTCGGTTACCTTATCCCAGCCTGTCCCTGAGCTTTTCTATTATTTCAATTATCTTAAACCTCGGCTCATACTTTTCGCTGCTTTTCACCACTTTTATCTCACCGTCATCAAGGAATGCGTCCAAGGCTGTCTGTTGACTGCCTTGAGCTGCCGGCAAGCACAGAGGCGGGAACATCACACACCACCAATTTTTGCCCTCACCTTCGCCTATCACGACCTTTATCGCAGTGTATTCCCCTGCAGGCATCGTCAAATCTCCGTAACAACGGGTAGCAAAATATTCGTCAACAACCTCAACCGTTACGGGATAATCAAAACCTTCGGAGGATATAACCTCTGCCGCCGCTTTAATAAGCTCATCCTTTTTCGGTTCAAGCTTCGCACGGGCTTCATCTGCCGTCAAAGTGCCATCAAACAGCTCGCTTCCTCTTTCGAGCACAGCATCACGCACTTTAAGCTTGAGTACCTGGTCCTCTTCAGAGTCCGAGTTGGCTATAACATGCATACGGAGCACGCTTTCCCTTACGTGTGAACACTTATATGCAAATCCTGCAACACTGCAGGTGCAGGCTATCACAAGTGCCGCAATCAGTGCCGCTTCTATCTTCAAAAATTGTCCAAAAAATTTTTTCATAAAAAAACCGTCCTTAAATATGTTGGAGAATTCTCAACAACATTATGGACGGTTATTGGTAATTTATTCAAATTTTTAATCTTTAAAGCCCGTTATCTCCTCACGGGTTTTGAAAGTGCCACCGTTATCAGTAAGAATATCCATGTGTTGCAAAGCATAACCCGTGCCCAGTGCAACGCATTCCAACGGATTGTCGGGTATATAGACATCGATGCCCGTCTTCTGCTTGATGAGTATATCCATACCGTCGAGCAATGCTCCGCCACCTGTCAGCAGAATTCCCGTCTCAGAAATATCTCCTGCAAGCTCAGGAGGTGTTATCTCGAGCACTTCTCTTATACCCTCCGCTATCACTTCAAGATGCTCTCTGATAGCAAGATAAACTTCGGTAGTGGTAACTTCCACCGAGGTAGGCATGCCCGATATATAATGCTTGCCTCTTACCTCTTTCGCTACCTCAACATCCCTGAGATATGCACAGCCCAGCTGTTTCTTTATATTTTCCGCTGTCTTTTCACCGATAACAACGTTTCGTTCACGGCGCATATAGCGGATTATATCTTCATTAAGTATATTGCCTGCAACCTTAATAGACTTGGAAATCGATATGCTTCCCATAGTAACAACGGCTATATCGGTAGTGCCGCCGCCGATATCAACAACCAATGTTCCGAGTGGTCGGCTGATATCCCACCCTGCTCCCAAAGCAGCCGCAAGCGGTTCTTCAATAAGGCATGCCTTGCCCGCTCCCGATGCTGTTACCAAATCGAGAATAGTTCTCCTCTCGAGATTTGTTACAGTAGACGGCATACAAACAACTATATTAGGCTTGAAAACCATGTTTTTACAAACCCTGTAAAGCAACCGCTGCATAATGCTCTTGGTTGCCGCAAAGTCAGATATTACGCCGTTGACCATAGGCTTTACAACACGGATTGAATCAGGATTTTTACCAACCATATCAGCCGCTTTCTGGCCGATTGCAAGCAGTTTTCCGTTAAATGAATCAAAGGCGACAACACTCGGTTCGGACAGAACTATTCCTTTGCCCTCAACATAAATAAGTATCGATGTTGTTCCCAAATCTATTCCGATGTTTGTTCCGAGCATTGTTTCACCTCCCTTTGGGTTACTGCTGCTGCAACACAATAAACCTCATCTGCGCCCGACAGCAAAAGCATCTTGGCACACTCATTCAAAGTGGAGCAAGTAGTCGCCACGTCATCACACAGCAAAATCTTCTTACCCTTTATTATATCACTTTCTACACAGTCAAAAGAACCGAAAACCGCACCAAATCTTCTGCTTGATGAAAGATTTTTCTGTTCTTCTCCCTGATATATCCTCTCAAGCAGGTTTGCTTCAGTCTTAAGTCCCAACTGCTTTGAAACACCTTTGGCAAGCAATTCACTCTGATTATACCCACGCTTTTTAAGTGCCTGTTTTGAAAGCGGAACACAAGTTACAAAATCAAACTGCTTATCCGAAAAATGTTTTTCAACGCTTTCGGCCATATACTGCGAAAGCACATCTGCATTTTGAACCGCTTTTGCAAACTTTAAACCTCTTATTGCCTTTTTGGCGGCTCCCGTATAGTACAACGAAGCTGTTATTGCCTCATAAAACACACGTCCGCCAACACATAAACAATTTTTCTTGCCTCGACCACAGTGGGTGCAGATTTCTTCCTCTACAAAAACGGTGCTTTCAAAGCAATCATCGCACAGCTCACAATCGGGCGGTACAGCTTTGCCGCACATCGCACAACGACGAGGAAAAAGTGCATATATGAAAGCCTCGGCAACAGCCGAAATAAATGAACCTTTTTTCATCTGCTTATCTCTTTCAAAAAGAATCGAAGTGCCGAATAACGCCTGGCTTTTCTGTCGTTAGCCGCCATGGCACATACCTGATTTTTATCACCGACAAGAACAAGCATCTTCTTGGCTCTCGTAACCCCCGTATAAAGCAAATTACGGTAGGCAAGTCTCGGAGGCACACCTGACACAGGCATGACAACAACGTCAAATTCATTACCCTGACTCTTATGGACGGTTACTGCGTAAGCAAGTTCAAGCTCCTGCAATGACTCAAAAGGAAAAACCGCCTTTCGGTCGTCAAACATAATATCCACAGTGCGTGAACGCATATCTATCTCCTGAAGCATTCCGATGTCACCGTTAAATATTCCCGTTCCTTCAGAGTCCTCGCTTGTCCACTCAATATCATAGTTATTCCGTGTCTGCATTACTTTGTCACCCTCACGGAACACGTTTCCCGCAACGGAAATCTCGGCCTTCATAACATCCTGAGGATTAAGTATTGCCTGCAACATCCGATTGAGGTTATGAGTTCCCGTCTCGCCCATGCGTGACGGACATATCACCTGTATATCGTCAAGCGGTGAATAACCGTATGCACGAGGAAGACGTGCGGCACAAAGGTCGGTTACCGTCTTTGCCGCAAGAAATGGCGACTCCTTTTGCAAAAAGAAAAAATCCTTATCCGAGACATTGAGCCTCGGAGCCTCTCCCTTGACTATTTTATGAGCGTTCTCGACAATCAGGCTCTCCATTGCCTGACGGAAAACTTCTTTAAGCTCAACAACGGGAATTGCTCCCGATGAAATCAAATCGTGCAACACATTGCCTGCACCTACGGGCGGCAGCTGGTCAGAGTCTCCCACCATAACAAGACGGCAACCTATCGGCACCGCATCAAGGAAACTCGAAAAAAGAGTTATATCAACCATTGACAGCTCGTCAAGTATAATGGCATTTGCTTCCAAAGGATTACGGGCATTTCGCGAAAACTGCGGACGGTCATTTTTATCCCATTCAACCTCGAGCAAGCGGTGTATGGTCTTTGCTTCTCTGCCCGTCACTTCGCTCATACGCTTTGCCGCCCTGCCCGTCGGTGCCGCAAGTGCTACTTTAAGCCCGTCCTCTTCAAAAAAACGAAGTATGCCGTTGAGCGTAGTCGTTTTTCCCGTTCCGGGACCGCCCGTAAGAATAAGCATACCCTTTTCAACAGCGGTAATTATGGCCTTCCGCTGAAGTTCACCGTATTTTATACCCGTATGCTTTTCGAGCTTGTCCACCTCTTTCTGGGCCGCAGGTCTGCCTGCTGGCGGAAACTTCTTAAGAAGTTCTATATGCTCGGCAGCTTTCATCTCCGCTTTATATATATGAGGCAAGAACAGGAACTCTTTATCTTCAATCATCTGACTCACAAGTCTGCCCGAACCCACAAGTTCATCTATAGTTATATCAACCGTATCCTCGTTGACAGAAAGAAGCTCACTGCACGGTGCAAAAAGCTTGGAACGCGGAATACAAGTGTGTCCGTTCGACAGATTGTGGCTCATAACATGGACTATGCCGGCCTGAATTCTGTACGCATCATCAGGGGGATTGGGTAATGCTTCCGCTATGGTCTGGGCACGTACAAAGCTGAATCCCACACCCTCGGAACACATTGCATAGGGGTTTCTCGTAATTATATCAACGGCACGCACACCGAAAATTCTGAATGCCGAAACACATTCCGAAGTAGTCATGCCGTATTTTTCAAGTGCTATCATGACCTCTCTGACAGCAAACTGCTTTTTAAAATCTGCACTGATTTTTTTCGCCATATCAAGAGATATGCCTCTGATTTGTGCAAGACGTTCCGGTTCGTTTTCGAGCACCTCAAACGTCTCATCTCCAAACTTTTCGACCACTTTAACAGCAGTCTTAGGACCTATTCCCTTTACTCCACCGGAACTCAGATACCGCAGAATATCTCCTGCAGTAGCAGGCAACTTGCGTTCACACATTTCCACCTTGAACTGCCTGCCAAAAGACGCATGAAAATCCCAATAACCGGAAAGCTCAAGAAGCTCACCGGCCACAAGCTCAGGCATAATGCCAACCGCCGTTATCAGCTCTTCTCCGCTCTCAAGCTCAAGCACAGTAAAACCGTTCTCTTGATTCGAAAAAGTCACATGACTGACAACGCCGCTTATACGGATTTTTTCATGTTCCTGCATCTATAAAAACCTCTTTAAAAAGCAACTCGCTGAGTTTATCGGGAGTACATACATACAGACCCTCACTCTCGTTACACATACCCTTACACAATACTCTCTCTTTTTCCTCCATACCGCAGTCAAGAGCTATCACACAACTCTCGTCTCCAAGCAGTCCAACACGCAACTTTTCAGCATAAAGCTGACTTGCTACATCCCTTGCGTCGCTGTCTGCTGAAATTAATATTATGTACTTACCTGCTGTTTTCGGATGAAGAAGTCTGAGAATCAAATAATAAGATATGCTCACAATGCCGAGAAGAACAAATACCGTTAATACCCCGTAAATTACTCCCTCAAACACTTTTATCACCTCAACATATACTATGCTGAGGCTCTTTGTTTCGTCACATAGCGAGCAAGCCTGTAAGCCGAGTTCTGTCATTTAAGGCAACTATCTATCTACGCAACACGTTGCCGTGCCGCTTTAGCCACCCGTTGGGGATAATTACGCCGAGCAAGCGCGGAGCTTACGCTCCTCCCCGGTCGGTGTTGCTTCGGATAGGGTTTGCAGGGCAACACGGTTCCCCGTGTGCCGGTGGGCTCTTACCTCGCCTTTCCACCCTTACCCGGAAAATCCGGGCGGTATATCTCTGTTGCACTGTCCCTAAGGTCACCCTCGGCGGCCGTTAGCCGTTATCCTGCTCTGCGAAGCTCGGACTTTCCTCACGAATCAAAAGATTCCCGCAGCTGCCCAGCTTGCTCGCTATCTATTTATTGTAATTCAAAACAACATTTATGTCAAACAAATACAGAAAGTTTTACCGCTTGTTTTTTAAAAGCCAATGGACCCATATTCCGGATTTGTAAAATTTTCTGTGTGCAAAATGCTTGCCCTTGGAATCCCTTGTATATCTGACATCAGCCCCCAGCTCTTTGAGCCTTTCATAAACAACATCGCTTCTATCCACCGGAACATTGTCATCATCACTGCTATGCTCAAGCCAAAGCGGTGTCCGGGCAATCTTTTCATAATCCTGTGCGATATCAGTTTCGTTTTCGGAATTTTCTTCAAAATCCATAAACATAAATCCCGCACAGGAAATCGCTGCAGCAAATGTATCAGGAAGCATCACAAGCTGACGAAGGACGCCGTAACCGCCTCGTGAAGTGCCGACAATATATATTCTCGACCTGTCAAGTTTTCCCTTTGAGCCAACAAAATCTATTAATTCCGTCAGATATCGGGCATGAGAAGCACTGTTGTAATCATCATACACCGGTAACTGTGAAACCGCTATATAACATGATTTTTTGAGTTTTGCTCTCTTTAAGCCCCGGTTTACATAATCGTATTCAAACATTTGCTTCCAATTGTCAGACCCGATTTGCAATCCTGCCCCGTGAAGATAAATTATAAGAGGAAACTCCCCGTCTCCTTTAGGCTCGTAAAACCTGAAGTGCCTCAAAAAATCCTGAGAATCTTTAAACAAACACCTGGAAAAAGTCGGAAAGAACAAGGACCTGCGTTGCACCGAAATCCGCTCAGACGATTTTTTAAAAAACTCCTCGTCTTTTCTGTAAATTCTCGCATCGTTATGTATTTTAAGCCATATTGAAAGCATTCTCATTCTATAAGCCAGCAATCCGCCTTTGTACTTTCGCACGAACTCTACACCGTCAGACGAAACAGCATAAATATTTGAGTCAGAGCCTACCCAATACAACTTCATGCCTTCGGGCAGCAAACGACCTGACGTGTCGGCACAGATGCCGTTCACAACAGATTCATCTAATTCAAACATCGCAAACTCATATGAACCTACCTTTTCATAGCAACTCATTTTTACTTTTTTGTTCTGAAGCAAAAAATTAAACAAGTCCTTATAAACTGTATTTTCAGCACAAACAAAAAACTTCATCCTAATCACCCGGGAAAATTATACCACAGCATCATGCTTGTTTCAATAAACCGTGATTATTAAAGTACATTATTAATTAAACTTTTTATTGCTATTCATCTAAAGCTAAGATATAATTTACTTGTAAAAATTAATGGAGGTCTCGTGTAAAAAGCAACCTCAAAAAACAAAGGAGTGGAATCATGGACAAGTATCTCATTATCAACGCAGACGATTTCGGTATGTGCCGTGCCGCAAACCTTGCAGTTTTTGACCTGCTGAAATCAGGTGGAATTACTTCCTCCACAATTATGGCACCTTGCGGTTGGGCACCGGAAGCTTGCAAATTCGCAAAAGAAAATCCGCAGTTTGCTATCGGCGTTCACCTCACATTCACAAGTGAGTGGTCCAACTACCGTTGGGCTCCCGTTAACTCATCTAACACCGACAGTCTCAGAGATGAGGACGGATTCATGTTCCACGAAAGTGACCAAGTTGAAAAACACGCCGACCTTAAAGAGGTTGAAGGCGAAATTCGTGCACAGATTGAAAGACTTAAAAAGCTAGGTCTTACCCCCTCTCACCTCGACAACCATATGGGCTCTCTCTACGGAATAGAGACAGGCCGTTTTGAGCTTTTACAGCTTACGCTTGATATCGCAGGTGAATACGGTCTTCCGTTCCGCTTCCCCGGAGTTTTCACCGACGCATACATGGACAACGACATGCTCGAAATTAAGATTGACAAAGAGGTTATCGCAGGTATATTCGGACAGATAACTCAATACGCAAAAAGCCGTGGCGTTGCCACCCCCGATTACCTCATCCCGGGTGATTGGAACGGCCCGCAAAGCGAAAGCTTTGAAAATTACCGCGAGTACATATACGAGCTCTACAAGAGCTTCCCCGAGGGTGTTACGGAGACTTACATCCATCCCTCATTTGAGTGCGATGAACTCAAAGGTACATCGGGTGTCTGGGAGCGCAGAGTATGGGAATACAAACTCTTCTCCGACCCGAAAACAAAACAGCACATCGACAGTTGTGGCATAAAACTTATCAACTACCGCGACCTCGCCGCAATGAAAAAATAAAAATTAGAGACAGGGGTTTGTACCCTGTCTCTTTTTTGTGTTCCCTTTTTATTTTCTGTTTTTTCTGTAATACATATATGAATACACAGTCGGAATAGCAACCAAAGTAACTGTTATCAAAAAGAAAACTATCGGTGATTTCAAAAATGAAGTCAAAATAATTATTATGCCACCTGCAACCCAGACACGTCCCGCAAGCCTATGCGTGCGATTCCAGTTATCTTCATCGTTGAGTGTCCACGGTAATTTGATACCCATGGAATAATTCGGCTTGCACTTTGGCATATAGTTTCCGATTACAACAAATAATGCCCCCATAAAAATCGGCATTATAAGCTCGACGCTTATATCTATTCCAAGTGAAACGCAGTAAATAATTGTACTGCACAGCAAAGAAAGCAACGGACAAATCCAAAGAACAAGAGTAAAGGGTTTGCCGTCGATATTCTTTGATTTCGGGTCCAGCGTCGTTATCAAAACGCAAACCCAATGAAACACTAACAGAAACGCCGGAAGCCCAACCACCGCAAACAATTTACTGTTCCAGCTATCCGCCTGACCTTGCACACCCCAATGTGTAGCCATCGTTTCGGGAAGCTTTTGCCAAAGTATCAGCCCCACAAACAAAGGAATCAATATAACAACAGAGGTTATCAAAAGCATCCACTTATTCTTCTTAATCATCATTCGTATCCCCTTTCAAATCGGTAATCCAAAGCATAATCTCCTCTAAAACAGAGGCGTTGAGTTCATAAAATATAAACTTCCCCTCTCTGGTATCCCTTATTAAATCAGCCTCTTTTAAAACCGATAGATGTCGTGATATTGATGCACCCGTAACATCAAAACGGTCTGTAATCTCACCTGCCGACATTCTGCCACCTTTGAGCATATTCAGTATCTCACGTCGAATAGGGTCTGCCAATGCTCGCAATGTATTCTGAAGTCCCAAGTCATCACCTCATTTAACATTTAACTTAATTGTTAAATGTATTATAGCAGGTGCATGATTTATTGTCAACATATATCATGATAAAAATAAAAGGCAACACAGGAAAGCGTTGCCTTTTAGGTTTTATATTTAGTTTTAAATATAAATCTTAGAAATCCGCAGAACCTGTAGTTCTCGGGAAAGGAAGAACGTCACGGATGTTAGATATACCTGTAAGATACATAACAAGGCGTTCAAAGCCGAGTCCGAAGCCGCAGTGCTTAACTCCGCCGTAACGGCGAAGATCAAGATACCACCAATAATCCTTGGGATCAAGGTCAAGCTCTTCCATGCGAGCTGTGAGAACGTCAAGACGCTCCTCACGCTAGCTACCGCCGATAATCTCGCCTATACCCATGACAAGCAGGTCAACCGCCGCAACAGTCTTGCCGTCATCATTAAGACGCATATAGAATGCCTTTATCTCCTTGGGATAGTCGGTAACAAATACAGGACGCTTGAAGATTCTCTCTGTCAGACAACGCTCATGCTCTGTCTGAAGATCGCATCCCCAGGATACCTTGTACTCAAACTCATCGTTATACTTTTCAAGCTCTTTAATCGCATCGGTATAAGTAACCTTTGCAAAATCAGAGTTTACAACAGAGCTCAGGCGCTCAATAAGCTCCTTATCAACAAACTTGTTGAGGAATTCAAGTTCTGCCTTGCAGTTCTCCATAACATAGCCGATAACATACTTTATCATCGCCTCTGCAAGTTCCATATCATCGCTCAGCTCTGCAAAAGCTATCTCGGGCTCTATCATCCAGAACTCTGCCGCATGGCGCTGTGTATAAGACTTTTCGGCTCTGAATGTGGGGCCGAATGTGTATATCTTACCGAATGCCATAGCCATAGCCTCACCCTGAAGCTGACCGGATACGGTTAAGAACGCAGGCTTCTCAAAGAAGTCCTCTTTGTAGTCAACAGTTCCGTCCTCATTCTTGGGTGCATCCGCTATATCAAGCGTTGTAACCTTGAACATCTCGCCTGCTCCCTCGCAGTCACTGCAAGAA
>JAZUNO010000091.1:0-4087 GCA_045604185.1 Acutalibacteraceae bacterium
AAAACAGTCCACCGGACTGTTTTCTTAACGGGCTTTCGAATCCCTTGCGAAAAAAACAAAAAGGAGGCAATTCCTTCGGAATCACTTCTTTTTCGTGGCGCGCTGCAAGGGGTCTTACAGTACACTTTTCTCTCTTCTCGTTTTCTGCCGCTGTCTGTTCACTCTTTTCTGCTCAACCCCACGCCCTAAAAACAGTCCACCGGACTGTTTTCTTAACGGGCTTTCGAATCCCTTGCCTATAAAAAAATTAAAGGATACGGAAAAATTTCCGTATCCTTTAATTGGCGCGCTGCAAGGGATTCGAACCCCTGACCTTTTGGTTCGTAGCCAAACACTCTATCCAACTGAGCTAGCAGCGCATCTGATTGCCATAGTATGTTACCACAGAGTTTTGAAAAAATCAACTGTAAAAACAAAAAAAATAAAAAATTTTAAAAAAAGCAGTGCACCGAAGCTTTTGGACGCCCCCATAGGGCTTTATCCGCTCTCTCGCTTCGGTGCGTTATTTCATTTTTAAATATCCAGAACTTCTTTCTTTGGTTTGCGTCTGGGTGCTAAATCTGCAGCAGTAGGCTCCGTATCCTTGCTGCGTTTGCCGACTACTATTCTTACAACAACAAGTGCACCGATAAGCAAAACTGCAATTACCGCAAATATTATCGAATTATCGGATATCAAGGATGCGAGCTTTCCTGCAAAGGGTATTTCTCTTTTTGCAATTGCAAAGATTATATCCTGCTCTGATATGCTTCTCGCAGGTAAAATCTTATACTCCTTAATATCTCCCTGGTGTACGGCAACAAACTCATTGTTCGCGGCCTCTTCTGCCTTCTGGACGAAGACGAGCATACCATCTTTGATGTTCGTATTCTCAACTGTGTTTTCACAGGCCAAGAGACCGTTTCCAAAAATGAATCTGCCGGGCTCTGCTGTCATGAATGCGGCCATTCCCAAAAGCAGGCTGAGAATAATTGCACCGATAATAGCTATATTCAAAATAAGCTTTGCTCCGCCGCCTTTTTTTCTGCGGACCGGCTCTTCGTCCGGATAATAGACTACTCGCTCAAAATCAAACTTCGGCTCTGCCTCAGACGCCGCTTGTTCTACGGGAACTTCCTCGGCAGCCGTCGGTGCTTCAGGGAACTCATCAACTATAGGTGCTACAGTTGGAGCTTCCTCAACAATAGGTACTATTTCGGGAGGAGTCTCAACTATGGGCACTATTTCAGGCGGAAACTCAACAATAGGCACGATTTCGGGAGCTTCTTCAACAATGGGTGCTATCTCGGGCTCTTTCGGAAAGTCGAAATAGCCTGTAGGAATCGGCTCGTTGTGCTCAAACGGTACAGGAGTAGCTGTCGTTTCAATAACTTCCCCTGTTTTTTCGTCTAAAATCGGAAGCTTTATGTCTTCAAACAAGTTGATTTCTTCTTCGGGCTCAACTGCAGGAGTTTCTTCTATGGGAGCTGCTTCTGCAGGTGCTTCCTCTACAGGTGCTTCAATCACCTCTGCCTCAGGTGCAGGAGCTTTCTCTACAGGTGCCGCCTCTACAAAAGCTTCCTCCGCAGACTCTTCATCTGCAGGAGTTTCCTCTATGATAGTCTCCTCTGCGGGAGCTTCATTTGCCTCTGCCTCGGGTGCAGGGGATTCCTCCGCAGGCACTTCCTCTGCAGGAAATTCAATTGTATCCGTTTCCTCTGCAGGAATTTCTTCCGCAAGGCTCGGTTGCTCCTGAACAGGCTGTGCAGCGTCAATCATCTGTTCTATCTGCTCGACCTGCGTCTCAAGACTGCTCTCTTCTATCGGCTGGCTGTTTGCTTGATTTTCCTCTGCCGCACGTGCAATCTTCTGTGCAAACTCGGCGTTCATTTCTGAAAGAGACTTTGGCTTAAAAACATCCACCCTAATCACCTCTTAAACAGTTTTATTTCGTGTCAAAACGATTAATATAATCAGTCAAAAAATCAGACTATACTCCTATAGTAATATAAGTATAATATTTACGGCCTGTAAAGTCAACAAAAATCCTCTGTGCACGGATATGCTGTTGTTTTTTGTAAAAAATAACAGCATGTTTTTGTATTTCTGTTGTGCTAAAACAAGGAGCGTTGATTTTATGAAAAAGATAGCCTTTTTTGACACTAAACCCTATGAGCGTGAATGGTTTGACTTACTCAACCAAAACTATGAAATCTCCTACTTTGAAACAAAACTCCGTGCCGGAACCGCACGCCTTGCGGAAGGGTGCGATGCAGTTTGTGCTTTTGTAAACGATGACGTTGATGCTCGCACTATAGACGCACTGTTGAAATGCTCTGTTCGCATAATTGCCATGCGTTCTTCGGGATATAACAACGTCGACTTCCGTTACGCATCGGGGAAAATACCGATTGTCAGAGTGCCGTCATACTCTCCCCACGCTGTGGCAGAGCATGCCATGGCTCTGCTTCTGACTCTCAACCGCAAGACACACAAGGCTTATATCCGCACCAGAGATTTTAATTTCAGTCTAAACGGCCTTACCGGCACCGACCTCTACGGCAAAACTGCCGGAGTTATCGGAACGGGAAAAATCGGACGTGTGTTCATAGACATCTGTCACGGTTTCGGTATGTCTGTGCTGGCCTATGACCCTTATCCCAGCAAAGATATTCGGGCCGAATACGTTGACAAGGATACTCTTTTTAAAAACAGTGACTTTATATCACTGCACTGTCCGCTCAATGAGCAGACTTATCATATTTTAAATGAGGACGCCTTTTCGCAGATGAAAAAAGGCGTGTATATCATCAACACCTCACGTGGAGCACTGTTAGACAGCACGGCACTGCTCAAAGCTCTCAATAACGAAAAAGTTGGCGGAGCAGGCCTTGACGTGTACGAAGAAGAGGCTGACCTGTTTTTTGAAGACCTGTCGGGAAAAATCATCAGAGACGATACGCTGTCTCTCCTGGTATCTCGTCCCAACGTCATAATCTCTTCACATCAGGCCTTTCTTACAAAAGAGGCTCTCGAAAATATTGCCGCCGAAACATTCAATAACCTTGATGAGTTTTTTGCAGGCAAACCGCTGACAAATGAGGTTATATATAAACCGTCACAAAAAGAAAACGTTTAAAAAAAGGCTGTATTTCGGTGAAATACAGCCTTTTTGTTAAATATACTTTGCTACAAGGTCGCCCATTTCAACTGTCGAGAGAATCGGAAGTGCAGGGTCCTTGATATCGGGAGTCCTGCCCTCTCGCAAGGCACGGTCTACTGCCGCCTCAATTGCCGCAGCAGCATCGTTTTCTCCGAAAGAATATCGGAGCATCATTGCCGCCGAAAGGATTGTCGCAAGCGGGTTTGCTATGCCCTTGCCTGCGATGTCGGGTGCCGACCCGTGAATCGGCTCATACAGCCCGAAGCTGCCCGTTGCAAGCGACGCCGATGCGAGCATTCCTATCGAACCGCTTATCATGGAGGCCTCGTCGGAAAGAATGTCGCCAAAAATATTTGATGTGACTATAACATCAAACTGTGCAGGATTGCGTACAAGCTGCATGGCACAGTTATCAACATACATGTGGCTCAGCTCAACCTCGGGATATTCCTCTCCGATACGAATTACCGTCTCTCTCCACAGCCGTGAGGATTCGAGCACATTTGCCTTGTCAACACTGCACAGCCTCTTTGAACGCTTGAGTGCAAGGTCAAATCCGACACGTGCTATTCTCTCTATTTCGGGGACCGAATACCTCTCGGTATCGTATGCACTTTTAACGCCGTTTTCTTCATCTCTTCCTCTTTGTCCGAAGTATATACCACCCGTAAGCTCACGGACAACCATAACATCAAGGCCGTCACCAATTATCTCACGCTTTATCGGCGATGCATCAACAAGAGGCTCAAAAATTTTTGCAGGTCGCAGGTTGGCAAAAAGTCCGAGCTGTGCACGGATTCCGAGAAGTCCTGCCTCGGGACGCAGATGACCGGGCAGGGTATCCCATTTTTCACCGCCTACGGCTCCGAGCAAAACGCTGTCAGAAGCTTTACATATATCAACGGTCTCCTGCGGCAGCGGTACACCCGTTGCATCTATTGCACA
>JAZUNO010000092.1:0-91482 GCA_045604185.1 Acutalibacteraceae bacterium
CTTTAAAGCAAAACGCCGTCCAAACAAAATTTCTTTTTTATAAGCCAACACTTCATTTACAAATTCAAGAAAATACTTATCGTAAAAAGATTTGTCGCTATTGTTTATAACTCTGTTTAGCAGAGCAAAAAGACCTCGTACATGCCTCCAGACACACAGCTCATAAAGTTCTGTGCCTTTTTCCTGCTCATTCAAAACTGTCTTTGTAACACGCCAGCTTTTAGCTCTCGCATCAGTCATAACAGCCGAAGTTGAAGACCTTCCCCAATTCTGAAGATAGTGATATTTGCACTCCGCTATACCCACAACTCGGTTTGTACCCTTCAGCAGATAATAATTGAGCAATAAATCCTCTGCATAGGAGTACTCGGTATTCAATCTGATATTCCCCAAAAATAGCTTCTTTGAATACAGCTTATTGCAAAGTTCAGGTCTTATCTCATCTGCTATATAGGCTTTGAGAATATGCGGTTTTTCAGTAACGCAAGGCGGTATTTCCACATTATATGTACCCTCGCCGTCCTCACAGCAAAATCCGCACATAGAAACATCGGAATCCGTCCGATGCAAGGCTTCTGCCAACAGCTCATACATATCAGCTTCTATCCAATCATCGCTGTCAACAAAACCTATGTAGTCACCCGTCGCTTCATCGATACCTCTGTTGCGTGCGGATGACACACCCGCATTTTCCTGATGTATAACCTTGATTCGGTCATCCCTCTTCGCCCATTCGTCACACATCTGCGGACAGTTATCGGGTGACCCGTCATCTATCAATATTATCTCAAGGTTTCCGTAGGTCTGGTTAACGAGGCTCTCAACGCACTTATCCAGATGTTTCTCAACCCCATAAACGGGCACTATAACACTGATTTTTGCGTCTTTCATTTTTGCACCTCTTTTTAAACATTTCTAAGCTTTCTTATCAACGTATTATAAAGCTTCGGAGAGACAAGAAGTATAGCAGTCTTCACCTTGTCTTTTGCCGAATGAAGTTCTCCGAAAAAGATATTCTTTTTAAAACGTAATATTCCGTTGCGAAGATAGTCATATTTGTCAACACATTTTTGGTTTGTTATAACTCCGCTGAGCACCGTAAATGCCGCATCCGTATAGCCCTTTATGCAACGGGAATACAGCTCTTCGTTGTCTTTATACTTTTCAAGGAAGCTCTCCATAGCTCTGACGATTGAAAAAGCTCCGTAACCGAACTCAGAAATGGTTATCGCACCCACTCTTCTGATGTAGTGATACTGCGGTCTGTCATCACAAACGCACACATTAACATTTGAAGAAATACGATTGTTGAACATTATATCCTCAGAAGCTCCGTCATCTATAGAAAATCTAAAGTCACCGACGGTTTCTCTCTTGTATATCTTATTCCAGACAACACCGCGTATATATCCACCCATCACAAGACCTTTGAGATATTCTGTGTTGTCTAAAATTTTCAGCTCCTGAAATTCGCTATGGATGTCTTGTCCGCCGGTCATTTCCTCATCAACAAAAATACCGCATCTTGATATATCCGCATCATAATCCAATGCATTTTTCATGAGAATATGATACATGTCAGGTTCTATCCAATCATCGGAATCAATAAACCCGATATAATCACCTGTAGCAATATTCAGTCCGGCATTTCTCGCATCGGACAAACCGCCGTTTGTCTTGTGTATAACTTTTATACGCTCATCTTTCTGTGCCCAGACGTCACACATCTGCGGACAGTTATCGGGAGACCCGTCGTCCACAAGAATTATCTCAAGATTTTCATATGTCTGGCCTACAATACTGCTCACGCATTTATCAAGATATTTTTCAACCTTGTATACCGGCACTATTACACTTATCTTAGGATTAATGTTCATAAAATCATCCTTTTAAATAAAGCTTCAAAAATAATATATACAGCTTGACTGCAGCAACACTTCCGCTCTTCAAGGCAGTGGCAAAGATTTTGGTGTGCAACGGTAATTTCTGCATTGACACGCTTTTTGCGGCAGCCGCAACATCGGGATTGTCAACTAAGCCCCTTACTACCCTGTCTTTTTCTTTCCTTTGTTTTCTGTTGTCCCGCTTCGCTTCGTTTCTTATCAGGAAATTTATCATGTAGAGCAAATAGTAATCGAGTTGGTCCGATATATCAAAGCCGCACTCACGTTTTTTCTCCTTGAGCCGCTCAAAAGAAAGCATTATTATCCCGTGCAAACGCTCATCATAAGCTTTTGACATGGATTGGTTTGTTATGCGGTAATGATACATCGGTGTCTTTATGCAAAAAGCACTCTGTGCATCGAGCAAGCACGGATATGTAAACGCCGCATCCTCACCCATTCTTGTCCTGTCGTCCACAAGATATAAATTTTTCTCCAAAAGTTCCCTCTTATAAAGCTTGCTCCAACAGCTGGGGCTGACTCCGAAATTATAATATGTTCCGTTAAACAGCATCAAAGGATAGATATCCGAAATCAACTTTTCTTTTGAATAAAAACCCTCGTTGAAATTTTGACTGCTGTTTTGCACATGGTCATCAAAGTTACAGAAAAACTCACTGAGCACCATATCAGGATGATACTCGCCTACAGCTTTCTGCATCTTTTCGAACATAAACGGCTCTATCCAATCGTCACCGTCAACAAAGCCGATATACTCGCCTTTTGACGCCTCAAATCCGGCTTTTCGGGCACTGACTAATCCGCCGTTTGACTTGTGCACTACTTTTATCCGACTGTCCAAAGCCGCATACTCGTCGCAGATTAAAGGACAGCTGTCCGGTGAACCGTCGTCAACCAGAATTATTTCAAAATCGGACAGCGGCTGTGCAATAAGGCTTTCAATACACTGCCTGAGATATTTTTCAACTTTATAAATCGGCACAATTACGCTTATCATAAAAACACCTCTTTAACTAAAGTGCAACCAGATAAGACTGCTTCCGGCACAGGCATACCAAAGATGTACAACGCTATAGGTTATAAAACAGAAATTTATTACCAGCTCGTTGGACGATATTACCGTACCGGGTTTAATAATCGATTTGTGCTTCTTTTCCATGTTCCTCTCTTTTTCCATGTCCTTTGCCGTCTGCATTCCCACCATGAAGATAACCGACACCATTGCAGGAAGAACCCAACGGGCAAGGCGAAGGAAAATCAACGCGCTGAAAACAGAACCCAACATAAAGAACAGCATGAACCTCACAAATTTACTGTAACCGTTTAACCTTTTGAGTGCGTCCGTCTTTGAAAAAACATAAAAACAGTAAATAACAACTATTGCACAAACAACAAACACCGAGATGTTTACAATAAAGCTCGTACTGCTGTCCATGCCCATCCTTTCAGATGCACGTTCCGCTTTTTCCGATATGAGCTCAAAATACTCAATTCCCGTAATTTCACCCAGATGCGGAAGCAATACACCGCCAACAACCATAGCCGCAACCATTAACATAGACAGAATCTTTCCCTTGCCTCTGCCCGAGAGCAACAATATTATTCTGATAAAGAACAGTATTATCGCACTCGAATGCATTCCGAGCAAAACAACATATGACAACCAACACAGCGGTCTGGCTTTTTTCTCGACAACATCAATATATACAATACTGCTGAACAGCGTAAACACCAATCCGTTACGTATTCCGCTGCAGATATCGTAAAACCAATATGTTGACAGAATAAAGAATGCCGCCAAAAACAGATACCACTTGCCGACATTAAACCTTTTTGCCGCAAGCCATAGCACCAGGTACATACTGCCGTATGCCAGAAAAACGGTGATAGCAGGCAGAAATCCGTTATCAGGCAAAAAGCTGATAAAATAGAAGTAAGCTCCGCAAACAGGAAGAGCTCCCCAATTGTTTTCGTTTTCGGAAACCAGGCGTTTGAATTCGCCAAAACCGCCACGTCTTAATTGGTTAATCTGCCTGAAATAGTTTGCAATGTCATCGGTTTCATACGGCACCATATTAAAGGCCATAACCGCAAGTGCCAGAACCAACGCCAAAAATAACCACTTAACCTGTTTTCTGGGTACAAGAGGATAAAGCACACAAAATCCGATTACTATCAGAAGATATACTAACATTCGCTTTTTTCCTCCCTCTTCTTGTTATCAGTTTTCATAGATTCTCCCTAATCTTTCTGCCACTTTGTTTATGTCATAAGCCTCTGTAACCCTTTCGCACGAAACGGACTCCCTGTCCTCTCGGGCAAGGCTTACAGCCTTTTGCGCCCACAAATCGGGGGCACTGGCCAAAGGCATAAACTCCACATTTTCATTCTGCTTTGAATAGCGTGAAACACTGTCCGATATAAGGCACGGCAATTTCGTTGCCTGTGCTTCAATAAGAGTGACCGGCAGCCCCTCATATAAAGACGGGAATACAAACACATCCATCCCCTGCAACAGCCGTGCAACATCGTTGCGTATACCCGTTATAACAACCTTATCCGCTATCCCTAAGGTTTCCGCTTTCTTCTCTATACTGTCCCGCTGTTCGCCGTCGCCGACAATCAGCAAAACAGATTCGGGAACCTTTTTCTGAATTTCATAAAAAACATCTACCAGAAATTTATGGTTCTTGACATAGTTAAGTCTTCCCACATGGCCC
The DNA here is from genome assembly GCA_045604185.1 of Acutalibacteraceae bacterium. Taxonomy (GTDB): domain Bacteria; phylum Bacillota; class Clostridia; order Oscillospirales; family Acutalibacteraceae; genus CAG-177. Next base: position 4,625 of record JAZUNO010000092.1, read on the forward strand.
ACAACAAGCTTCCCGTCAAGATTCATCTCACGACGCATCTCTTGGCGAACAGCGGAATTATATTTATAGCTGCTTAAATCTATACCGTTATTTAAAATTATTCCGCGTTTCTTAAAGGCCTTTTTCCCGTACAGATACTCACCGGTTTCAGGTCCGCAAGCTATTAAATCGGTAGAGTACTTCCGAAGCCACAGTTTCATTATAAAGCTGTAAACATCAAACAAACGCCTTTTTATGTAGCTTCTGTTCTCCATGCATGGGTTCGTCATGTGCGAATGGGGAACACGTTTTCTAACTCCGCTCTTATATGCAGCCCGCATAACCAATCCGCTGTAGAACATCAGATGTGAATGAACCACATCGTAGTTGCCTTCACGCATAACCTTTTTTAAGTTTTTATATTCGGCAAAATAGCCCTTTACGCTGTCCGGCTGATGGATAATCTTTGCTCCGCTTTTTATCGCTTTCTCTTCAAGAGGCCCCACCTCTTCACCTTTTATGTAAAAGGTACATTCAAACCTGTCCTTGTCAAGATGCGATTGAAGATTTGTAGCAACAACATCAAATCCGCCAACCCTCAACGGGCTTGTAACTATCAGGACTTTTTTCATCAGAGTCTCTCCAAATATATTTTTTTCAGACATTTTATCGTTCTTTTTATCCTAATCGTGCCAATGTTCAAAATAAAATTTCTGCAGTTCTTCAGCAGTACTGCGGATATCATAGCCTGCACGGCGTATCTCTTCGCATGTGTTCTCACGCTCATAACCGTGAGCATATTTTGCAATCGTTTTAACCCACGCCTGCTCACTGTCAAGAGGACACGTCTCAACAAGCTTTGTTATCTTTATCTGTTGTGATATTGTATCGGTCGCAACCACGTGCATACCGGAGGCCTGAGCCTCAACAAGTGCTACAGGAAGGCCCTCGTAAAACGAAGTCATTGCAAAGACATCCATAGCACTGAGCAAATCGGGTATATCTGTTCTGACTCCGGTAAATATGACGCTGTCCTCTATCCCGAGCTCCCTTACTTTTTCTTCCGTTTGGGCTCTGAGCTCACCGTCACCCACAAGCAACAAAACAGCGTTATCGTGCTCCTCCTTTATCTTTTTGAACACTTCAATCAGCAGTGCGTGATTTTTCTGGATGTGAAACCTAGCAACGTTTCCGAGCACGAATTTGTTTTCTATACCAAACTCACTTCTGACTTTTTCTCTGGCCTCTTCAGAAAATGAGAATTTTTCAGTATCAACACCGTTTCGTATAACCCTGTAATTATCACGCTTCTCCACGTCTTTGCCAAACAGCCATTTCCCTGCATCGTCAGAGCAGGCAAAAAGATAATCAGAAATTCTCCTCAGCGGCAACTGATATAAATTTATTACCGCCTGACGTATACCCTTTTGAGAAAGTGCAATATGGCTGTGGGAAATTGTATACAATCCGTGCTTTTTTGCAATCGGCAAAAACACTGCCGCAGAGCCCGTCATGTGGGCATGTATTATCCTGTATTGCGGATGTTCCTTAAAAAACTTATTCCACGCCTTTTTATATTCAAAATGGTTAGCTACGTTATACTGCGGCAAACGGTATATTCTGCCGCCCAAGCTCTCCACTTCGTCATCATAATCGCAGTGTTCCTCAGTGTGAACTATAAAATCGAACTGCACTTTGGTACGGTCGATAGCCCTGTATATATTCATCGCAAGAGTTTCCGCTCCGCCTCTGTTAAGTTTTCCGAAAACTAACAAAATGCGCTTTGGTTCCATTACTGCTCCCCCTCACGATAGAAAGTCACTAATTCATCTGCAACGCTATATATATCCCAGCCGCTTTGCTTCATCAAGTCACAGTTATCCTGCCTTGGCATCGCTGACATCGATATAGCTTTTGTTGCCCACTCAAGCGGGTCTGCGTCGATTGAAAGCCTCGCTGTCTCCTTGGTTACACAAACCTCGTCTGTAATGCTGTCAGACATAATCACAGGCAGACCTGACGTCTGTGCCTCAACAACCGATACCGGAAGCCCCTCCCTCTTTGAGGGAAAAACAAAAATATCCATGGCACTGAGCAGCGACGGTATATCGTCCCGTCTGCCGAGAAATCTTATATCTTCGGTTATGCCGAGCTGTAACGCCTTTGCTTTGAGTTCATCTGTCTGGTGAGCACCTACCATGAGCAAAATCGAGTCGGGCATTTCTTTTTTTATCCCTGCAAAAACCTCCAAAAGGAACGGATGGTTTTTAAGCGGCGGAACGGTTACACCCACATGACCTATAACAAGCTGACTGTCAGAAATACCGAGTTCTTCCCTCTTCTGCTTGCGTTCAGGCTCGCTGTACCTATATTTATCACAGTCAATAGCATTTGTAAGAACCGTAAAGTCCGCGCTCTCTCCGTACCAGAACTCACCCGCCTGTCTGCCGCAGGCGAAAAGCTTATCAGCCAACAACTTTGTCGGAATATTGAGAATTTTATTCCTGGTCTGATTTTCTTTGTTAAGCGAAAAAAGCGTTGAGTGACAATGCACCGCTACTTTTTTCACCCCATATCTCCTGGCCTTGGGAGCTATGAGACAAGCCATGTAAGGCGTGTGTATATGCACAGCTGCATACTCCGATTTATGTTCTTTAAAAAATACATCAAGTTCAGACGAAAAGAAGCTCTTAAGTCCGGGTGTGTTCATATGAAACACCCTACCGCCCAATTCCTCGACATCGGCCCGTCTGTTCTGCTCACGCTCTTTAAAGTACATGAAATCGAACTTTATATCTTCCGGCATGGCCTTGAAGTAGTTGAGCACAACGCTCATTACTCCGTTAGCAATGCCTATGTCAGGAACAAAATGAAGAATTCTCATCAGCTCACCCTATAGCAGTTCAAGTTCTCTGTAAATACCGACCATTACTCTGTTAACATTATCCGTCGAAAACTCCGACACCTTTTCAACGCTCTTTCTACCAAAAGCCCGAAGCTTTGCAGGATTGTTATAAAGTTCAAGTATACGCTCTGCCATTTCGGCACTGTCATTAACTTTCACAAGGTATCCGTTGACACCGTTCTCAACAAGGTCGTTGTTTCCTCTGACATCCGTCGCAACAACTGCGTTACCCATCGCCATTGCTTCGATAATATTTATCGGCAAGCCTTCCTGAAAGCTTGATGCAACCGAAATATCGCTCAGGCCCACAAACTTATCTATATCTCTGCGATAACCTAAAAATTCAACATTATCTAAGATACCCTTTTCCCTGACAGCCTGCGTATATTCCTCAAGCTTTATCGGTTGACCCGGCAGCAACAGCTTTACATTTTTATCAACTTCAACCATCTTCTCAACAACTTCAAAAAGCATAGATTGATTTTTGCGTTTTGACAAGTCTGCCGGATATATCATTATAAAATCGTTTTTACCGTATCCGTATTCCTCTCTCAAGCGATTTTTTTCATCCTCGTCCACCGGATGAAAACGGCTCAGTTCAACACCGACACCCTGAATTTTTCGTATCTGATTTGCCTTAAAACCTCTCGTATGCGCAAGATTGAAATCCTCTTGATTTATTGTTATCAGGCAATCCGTATACCTCGACAAGAACTTTTCAACAGGATAAAAAAGCAGCCAATTCTTACGGGATGCACCTTTGAAAAAGTGAAACCCGTGAGCGGTATATATTACCTTTGTTCCTCTCTTGCGTGCTTTTATTGCCGCAAGTCTGGTAATAACTGCACCCATAGGAGTATGGCAGTGAATCGCATCATAATTGTTTCCGTCTATTATCTTTTTAAGTACAAAAAAGGCTTTGATGTTTTTGAGTTTGAGCGGCTGACGCTCAAACGGCACCTCAAAAACCTTATCTATATCGGACAAATCCAAGCCTGCCTTATCAGCAGAATTGTCTTTATATGCTGCGTGAACTTCCACGCCTCTGTTTTTGAGTTCTTTAATAAACGGAATGTGAAACTGCCCGATATGGCTCCTTACCGTTGCCACAAACAATATTTTCACTGTTGTTTACCTCCGCAAAGTTTTTAGGACCTAACTTTTTGAAACCATGTTGCTGACTATACTGTTAACGCCGTTGATAAAATGCCGTCTGCTCTCTTCATACTCAGCCTCTGAAAACGCCGAGCACTTTTCTTCAAACAATCTGATGTCCGCAACGCCGTTTGTAAAAATCTCTTTAACTTGTCCGAGTTCTGTCACCTTTGATGTGTCACAAAAGGCTCTGGAAAGTATAGAACAGGTTGAGCCGAGTCTGTAATGCTCGGGGATTATATACTCAGCAGGCAACAGCCCTTTACCTATAGCCGCAATTCCGCCGATGCCGTAATTTTTTATACCGTAAAAATTAATCTTTTCAACAATTTTATCTGCAATACCGTTTGCAAGCGGTTCAAAAAGGAAATGCAAACCGTACGAATGCGACAGGTCGTTAAGCCCTATATGAACCTCATCTATACCGCCGAGGCTCAATATGCCGTCAAGATTTTCAACAGCCTCTTTTGTTTCAACCAAAAGAGATGTTTTCGCTCTGCCGTCAACAAGTTTCAAAAACCGCTCTACCTCTTGCACCGTTTTAAAAAACGGAAGCATAACAACATCCGGCTTTGCCGACAGAACCTCTTCCAATTCTTCGCTCAAACCGTCAAAAACGGGGTCAGTTCTTACCAAAACCTCTGCATTTTTTACCGCCGACTTTATTGCACAAACGTCCTGCACACTGTGCAAGGACTTAACCGAATCCCAATTGTGCTGACGCTCCATTTTGCCGACTTGCTCTAAGTCTACAAAAATCCTATCCACTCCGGCACCGTCGGCTATCCTGGCAACGTCAGGATTGTTAGTTATGTACATCAGTTTTAACATCGCTATCCTCCGAAGTACTGACGGTCTTTCCCGTATTTCTGTTATCTTTCATCATCAACACATTCAAAACCGTCTTGAACAAAATTTTGCAATCGAGTAAAAGAGAAAGATTATCCACATACTCAACATCAAGCTTGATGCGGTCAACCCAATCGAGAGTCTTTCTTCCGTTCACCTGAGCAAGACCCGTTATTCCGGGTCTGACATCGAAACGTCTTTTCTGAATGTCGGTATATTCCTCTAACGGCCAAGGGTGATATGTAAGCGTCGGACGCGGACCTATAAAACTCATATCACCTTTAAGAATATTGAAAAATTGCGGCAATTCATCAAGGCTTGTAGCTCTTATAATTTTACCGACTCTCGTAATTCTGGAGTCCCCCTTGAACGAATACTGTCCGCTTCCTATCTTCTCGGCCCCGACACACATTGAACGGAACTTATATATATTAAAAACTCTGCCCTCTTTGCCCAGACGTTGCTGTTTGAAAATGGCAGGGCCCTTTGAATCGAGTCTGATTGCCAATGCCACTATCAGCAACACGGGAGATGATACAACAATGCCGATAAAAGAGAATATAATATCAAAACAACGTTTAATTTTTGCGTACATCAAATCGCCTCTATACAAAGATTTTTCATTCTAAAATCTTAAAATCATCCTAAGGGTGCATTTTCCCTTTTAGTCTTTTAATTATACCAATAAATGCAGTAAAATTCAATAGCAATCCTCGTATCATAACATCTTATCAAAAAAACATACAGCTGCAACGAAAACGTCACAGCTGTAAAGTCAATTTTATTTATTTCCCGACAACAGCGTCCGGAACTTCCTCTTTCTCGTCCTGAGTTTTGAAAAATTCAATCTCGCTGACAGCCGGTTTTATGTAACGGTACGTAGGCACAAGCTTCTTGATAATAGAACGTATATCCGCATTGTCATCGTACATCGCTTTTTCAAGTTCAAGCAAACCGTCAACCAAGACCTGTTCATTTATATCAAGAGGTCTTCCGATGTGTATAAGGCTGTTCTCGGTTGCCTGCAGTCCTTCCTCGTCCATGAGCAGCTCTTCATACAGCTTTTCACCCGGTCTGAGACCCGTAAACTTGATTTCAATATCCTCATACGGCACATAACCCGAAAGTCTTATAAGATTTTCCGCAAGGTCAACAATTCTTACCGGGTCACCCATATCAAGAACAAATATCTCGCCGCCTCTTGCAGATGCTCCTGCCTGAAGCACAAGGGATACCGCCTCCGGAATAGTCATAAAGTATCTGATTATATCTCTGTGAGTAACCGTTACGGGTCCGCCGTTTGCTATCTGCTTCTGGAATAACGGAATAACTGAACCGTTTGAACCCAGAACATTTCCGAATCTTACTGCAACAAACTCCGTATTTGAACGGCTGTTATAAGACTGTACTATCATTTCACACAGACGCTTTGTGGCACCCATAATATTTGTCGGATTGACAGCCTTGTCGGACGATATGAGAACAAAACGCTCTACACCGTACTTGTCCGCCGCACGCACAGTCTTAAGGGTACCGAAAACGTTGTTTTTAATCGACTCATTCGGATTTTCTTCCATGAGCGGAACATGCTTATGAGCCGCCGCATGATAAACTATGTCCGGCCTGTATTTTTCAAAGACCGCATTCACTCGCTTACTGTCTCGAACCGAGCCGATAAGAACCTTGATGTTTAGTCTCGGATAGCTGCTCTTAAGCTCGTTCTGGATGTCGTACGCATTATTCTCATATATATCGAAAATAATCAGCTGTTTGGGCTCGTGTGCCGCAAGCTGTCGACAAAGCTCGCTGCCTATAGAACCGCCGCCACCCGTCACCATAACGACTTTTCCGGCAACATATTTCATTACGGAATCAAGCTTTATTTTTATCGGTGAACGGCCAATGAGGTCTTCTATGTTTATCGTTCGGATATCGGACAGCTCAACCTTGTTATCTATCATATCCTTGCCCGGCAAGGTCTTTACCACACAGCCTGTCCTGGAACATCTTCTGAGAATTTCAGCCTTGCGTTCGGGAGAACATGACGGAATGGCGAAAATTATCGTCTTTACATCATACTCTTCCACATATTGCTCCAGCAGGTTTATCGTTCCGACTATCTTTACGCCGTTGAACATCCTGCCGATTTTTGCCCTATCGTCATCAACTACACAAACAGGATAATAGTCCGCTTTCATGCTGAACTTGATTTCATGTATAAGCAAACTTGCAGTGTCGCCGCCACCTACTATCATAGTATTGTTCCGACGGCTTTTAGGTATGAACGCCTTCCAGAGCCGACGTTTGAAAACTTTGACAAGATAACGGAGGAACATCACTCCGACTGCCGAACTTACACCCGCCATTACATATACGCTTGCATACAACGAAAAATTGAATGCCATACGTACAACAGCGTATATTACAAACGAAAACAGTGTTGATGCTATCAATCTGCAAGTATCTGTAATAGTTGCATATTCCCAGAGCACCAGATAAAATTTAAACAGAACATATGTTAAAACATGTATGATTGCTAAAACAAGTGCACCCAACCAGAAACTTTTTCTGGTTGCCTCATGTGCAACAGCGGCAAGCGAGAACTCCTCCCGCACAAAAATCGCCAAAAGCACAGATGCATTCAACACTATGACATCCGCTATAAGCAACGGTATTAAGAACCAATTTTTCTTTCGCAAAGCATCGCCTTCTTTCTGTTGCAAGATAAACGCTTGTCCCCGTCAGACTTCGTTTTATATCTTTTTTATGAGGTATTTTCAATTATATAGTCTATCGGTATAAAAGTCAACAATATCCGTTCGACAGATTTCCGCAACATATTAAAATAGAAAAGGACCGGGAGCCCCGGTCCTTTAGTTTGATTTTCACTTTTCATGCTTCGAATGTGCTATCATCAGACCTATTACAAGCCCAAGAAGAGACGGTATGGCACTAAGCGAGAAAATAAACAAATCAAACTCCCCACGGAAAAGCGTAACAATTACAAAAACATTCGCTAAGCCAGAAATAATCGGTGAAAAATAACCCAGAATACTCCTCTTTATTCCCAACACCAAACTGCATATAAACGATACTAACGGTATGCCTATATATACGAATAAAAGTAAAAATGCCATTTCGTCTCCCGGTCGTATATAAAACCGTCCGTACACGCAGGTTATAACCGTAGCTGTTATAAGAGCAGCCATAGCCGCGATAGATGCGCTGTGACGGCGCATGCGATTTCTTACTCTTTTCAATGTCTGCTTGTCATCTTTAACATCTGCTTTTGTCATCTTCACAGCAGGTTCACTCCTTATAGTTTTTTCAACAGCTGCACAATCATTACAGCTTTCAAGATGCTCCTTTACGCTCTGTGCAGTACTCTCGCTTACAAGCTCCTCAACATACAGAGGTAGCAAATCTTTAACAACATAACAATCAAGTGACATAATCAAACCTCCATAAATTCCGATATGCCTGAAACTATTTTCTCTTTGGCTCTGTGATAAGTGACACATGCCCAATGAGCACTCTTATCGAAAAGCGAGCCGATCATTTCAAAATCAAGTTCTCCGAAAACCCTGAGCGAAAACACTTCCTTATACGGTTCGGGTAAATTGTGCAAAATCTTATGTATCTGTACAGTGCTCTCTTTTTTCTCTAAGTCCAGTTCGAAGTTCCCCGATACTTGTAAAGTATTCTCGTTAAATTCCTCGCCGTCATTGCGACCTTGTTTTTTTGAGTAGGAATAATATGTGTTTTTTGCAATCCGGCAAAGCCAAACCTTAATGTCACATTCTCCACGAAACAAATTTATTGATTTCATCGCCTTAAAAAAGGTCTCGGCAGTTATCTCCTCCGCAAGGTTTTCATCACCGCAGACCGTTCTGATATAACGAAAAACATCAAGAAAATACGTCTTGTAAATCTCCTCAAAATCTGTCACTTTCTCACCTCCTACACTTAATAGACTCTCCCATAAAGAAAATATCACAAACTTTTTAAAAATAAAATAAAAATTTTTTAAAAAATAAAAATGTCCCTTCACCGCACTCACATAGTGGTTTACACTGTTTTGAATGTATCTTATCGCCACAGCAAAATCATCATCCTTGAAACTTGTTCAGTATTTCTTCCTCCGGACATAGTAGTAAGCAACTATCTTCTATTCAGAACTGCAAAGCGCTCCACCGTAGAGAGATCTTTTGCAAGAAAAAAACCACGGTAAGGCTAACACCTACCATGGCTTTTGGATTTATTATTGAGAAAAATTTGTTTTGGAGCGGATGACGAGGCTCGAACTCGCTACCTCCACCTTGGCAAGGTGGCGCTCTACCAGATGAGCTACATCCGCAACTGCAAGAGAGATTATAGCAAAGGCTATTGTGTTTGTCAAGGGTAGATTCTGATTTTTTATCCCTCTTTTTTATTTTATTTAAAGACACAAAAAATATGCAAAAATAAAACGCCGAGTAATTATTACTCGGCGCTAAATTTCCGTAAAACAGCGAACAAATTATCAGTCGCTTGTGTAAGGAAGAAGTGCTACGTGACGTGCACGCTTAATAGCGGTTGTAAGCTCTCTCTGATGAGCTGCACAGTTACCTGTTACTCTTCTGGGAAGAATCTTTGCTCTGTCAGAAATATACTTATGAAGCTTATTTACGTCTTTATAGTCTATAGTCTCAACCTTGTCAACGCAGAAAGCACAAACCTTCTTGCGGCCCTTGCGGTTGGGTCTTCTGTCATTCTTCTCGTATGCCATTAGTATAACCTCCTTTTCATTTCAGGCTAGGGTAACGGAAGTTTAGCCCGATACCCTGAAAATCAGAACGGAAGATCGTCGCTTATCGGAATCTCTTCGAAATCGTCTGCTCCGCCTGTAGCAAAAGATGCTGCCGGCTGAGTTCTTGCGGGCTCAGCAATCGGTCGAGAACCTGTTCCGGTCTCTGCCTTTGAGCCGCAGAAGCTGACTTCGTCTGCAACAATTTCAAATGCCGTACGCTTGTTTCCGTTGCTGTCCTCATATCTGCGTGTCTGGATTGATCCTCTGACAGCAATCATAGAACCTTTCTGGAAAAAGCGTGAAACGAACTCCGCAGTCTGTCTCCACGCGACCACATTGATAAAATCGGTCTGCCTTTCCTCGCCTGCTTTCTGAAAACGGCGGTCTACCGCAACAGAAAAGGTGGTCACAGCTATACCTGTGTTTGTGGTGCGCAGCTCGGGGTCGGCTGTAAGCCTGCCCATGATGATAGCAGTATTAATCATCTCAAAATCCTCCTCACTTCTTTACTACGAGTGAGCGAAGTACACCGTCCGTAATCTTTACGATACGATAGAATTCCTCAGGGAATTCCGGCGCAGCGCTAAAGTTGAACAGAGCGTAGTATCCCTCCGGCTCGTCATCGATAAGATAAGCAAGTTTACGCTTGCCCCACTCATCAACGCTTTCCAGAGTGCCGTTCTTCTCAACAAGAGCCTTAAACTTCTCAATGAGAGCCTGAACTGCCTCTTCACCGTTTTTGACGGAGAAAACCATCATTGCTTCGTAGCTGTTGTTTGCTGACATTCTAAAGCACCTCCTTCTGGTCTTTGGCTGCGGCGCATCCGCAGCAAGGATAGTCGCACATTGCGACGTCTTATCATTTTATCAGCGTTTTTACCGTTTGTCAACATTTTTTTGCAGTTTTTTCTTGCTCTCTGTGTTAAGCGGTGATATTATGTATGTAGATTTTAAGGAGTGATAAAAATGGCGTACACCGGAAAGGTTGCCGGGCTTCTCGCAAAAAGAAAATATACCCTAACCGCACTCAGAGAAACCGACTCAACCAACCTTGAAGCCAAAAGACAAATATTGCACGGTATCGGTGACGCTCATGTCATAATTGCCGACACACAAACCGACGGTCGGGGAAGGCTCGGCAGAAGCTTCTTTTCACCCGAAGGCACGGGTATATATATGTCGTATATAAAGGCACTTCCTGACGTCACAAAAAATCTGCCGCTTCTGACATCCTTTGCAGGTATTGCCGTGTGCAATACTCTTGAAAGAATGTTGCCCGAAAGTGTGCCTCACTGCAAAATCAAGTGGCCAAACGATATATATATCAGCGACAAAAAAATCTGCGGCATACTCACGTCGCTTGTCACCGACACTTCGACGAACCGCATCAGTCATGCAATCGTAGGTATCGGCATAAATATAACAAGTGAAAAAGGAGATTTCCCGAAAGACCTGCAGAGCAAGGCAGGCTCCGTGTTATCGCAGACTAATATCGGGCTGAATCCTGAAGATGTCTGCACAAACCTTATACTTGAGTTGGATAAGCTTTTTTTTGAAAACCGTATCCTCGACCTTGAGCAACCTCTTCTTACCGATTTTCTTCGCACACGCTCGCTTACTATCGGTCACGACGTGGAATTCGACTGCGACGGCAAAAGGCTCACAGGACGTGCAACCGACATAAACCCCGATGGTTCTCTGCTGGTTACAGGCACATTCGGTCAGAAAAATGTAAGCTCAGGTGAAGCCGTAGTATTGGTTTAAACAGGACGAATACCGTATTGACAAAAAAACCGCTATTTGATAAAATAACAGAGCTGTAAAGTAGCATAAAATTTGGAAGCGTATCGAAGTGGTCATAACGGGCCTGACTCGAAATCAGGTAGCCTTCACGGGCTCGTGGGTTCGAATCCCACCGCTTCCGCCAAAGAATTATACAAATCATAAAAAGGAGGTCACAATCATGGATTTCGCACAGATTATCGATATGGTAAAGCAGATTATCGCTTTGGTAGAGGAAGCAGACCTTATCGACAAGATCAAAGCCGTTGCTCCCATCATTATTGAAAAGTTCTCGGTACTCTTCGACAGTCTCGGTGCATAATCAAATAACCTTTCAGAAGGCTCACTCTTTGCGAGTGAGCCTTCTTTCTTTTTCGTTTTAGGTGTCCCAGACAAAATTATTGGCATACTAATCTCAAAGGAGAGATTGAAATGTGTACCGCCGCAACTTACAAAACAGCTAACCACTATTTCGGAAGAACGCTGGATTGGGAATTTTCATTTAATGAGGCCGTCATCATTACCCCTAGAAATTTTCCGTTCGAGTTCAGAAAATCACACGGACTTCCGACTCATCATGCGATAATAGGTGTTGCTGTCATCTCACAGAATTATCCGCTCTATTTTGATGCAACAAACGAAAAAGGACTGAGCATGGCAGGCCTCAACTTCCCCGACAACGCCATATACAGAGACCCCATAGACGGCATGACAAACATCGCTCCGTTTGAGCTTATTCCCCTGATTCTCGGACAGTGTTCAACCGTCGGCGAAGCGGAGTTGATGTTAAAACAGATAAACATCGTAAACATCAGTTTTAACGATGATTTCGGGCTGTCCCCTCTGCACTGGATTGTTGCCGATTCTGAGCGTTCAATAACAGTTGAGCCTTTGGCGGGCGGCGTGAAAATTTATAAAAACCCCGTAGGAATTCTCACAAACAATCCGCCATTCGATTTTCATATGTTCAACCTGTGCAATTATATCGGTCTGTCAAGAAATGAGCCTGCCAATCTTTTCTCCGAAAATCTGAAGCTCTCACCGTACAGCCGAGGAATGGGAGCTATCGGACTGCCGGGAGACTTGTCCTCTTCATCACGCTTTGTCAAAGCCGCCTTTACCAAAATGAACGCAGTTTCAGGCAATTCGGAAGAGGAAAGTGTCAGCCAATTTTTTCATATTCTGGGCTCTGTTGAGCAGCAACGTGGCTGTGTATGCATGGGAGACGGCAAATATGAGTTCTCACTTTACACCTCTTGTTGCAACACGGATAAAGGGATATATTATTACACCACCTACGAAAACCGACAGATAAGCGGAATAGATATGAAAAAGGAAAATCTGAACGGGAATAATCTGATTTCTTACCCGATGATTAAAAACCAGCAGATAAAAATGCAAAACTGACAAAAATACCGTGTGTGAGTTGCCTCACACACGGTATTTTTTATTCATTGAACATGGGAGAAGAAAGATAACGCTCCCCTGTATCAGGCAAAAGAACAACTATTGTCTTGCCCTTATTCTCCTCTCTCCTTGCAATCTCCGTTGCCGCCGCCAACGCCGCACCCGAAGATATTCCGACAAGCACACCCTCGCATGTTGCAATCGCTCTGCCTGCTTCAAAGGCCTCTTTACTGCCGACTGCTATAACCTCATCGTAGATTTCCGTATTGAGTGTCTTTGGCACAAAGCCTGCGCCTATTCCCTGAATTTCATGTGCACCCGATGTACCTTTTGAAAGCACAGGTGAATCTGACGGCTCAACTGCAACTATTTTTATATCGGGATTCTTTGACTTAAGATACTCGCCCGTTCCCGAAAGTGTGCCGCCCGTTCCGACGCCTGCGACAAAAATATCAACCTTACCGTCAGTATCGTCCCATATCTCCGGACCCGTTGTAAGTCTGTGTGCCTCGGGATTGGCAGGATTTGTAAACTGCCCCGGAATAAAACTGTCAGGGGTTGTCTCGGCAAGCTCCTGTGCTTTATCAATAGCACCCTGCATACCCTTGGCACCCTCTGTCAGTACAAGCTCGGCACCGTACGCCCTGAGCAAGTTTCTGCGTTCAACACTCATGGTATCGGGCATGGTAAAGATAACCTTATATCCTCTTGCTGCTGCGACACACGCAAGACCGATACCCGTATTCCCGCTCGTCGGCTCAATAATCACCGCACCCGGCTTTAGTTCACCGCTCTTCTCGGCACCGTCAATCATAGCTTTTGCTATTCTGTCCTTGGCACTGCCTGCAGGATTGAAACCCTCAAGCTTCGCAAGCAGGGTTGCTTCAAGTCCGTTTTTCTTCATATAATTTGTGAGCTTTAAAAGCGGTGTACCGCCTATAAGGTCGGTCACTTGTTCATATATTTTCATACTATTTCTCCTTTATGATACCGTTATCTTCAAGAAGTTTTAAAAGAGTGGGCTTTAAATTAAACTCTGCCATCAGAGCTTTTACTTCGTCAAGATATTTTCCGTCCGTATGATTGGAATTGCGACGGACAGCGCGAATAAGAATATTTTTTGGAGTGTGCTCAAGGTCAACAAACTCCAACAGCTGAGTCTTGTATCCGCAAGCCTCAAGCAGATTCGCCCTGACTGCATCGGTCAGCAAGGCTGATGTTCGTTCCTTGATTATACCGTAACGTGTCAGTATTCCGAAACTGTCACTCCTGATTTGAGAATTAAATTCATGCTGACAGCACGGCACGGAGAATATAAGCTTCGAATTCCACTTTACCGCATTATACAATGCGTAGTCCGTAGCCGTATCGCAGGCGTGCAGAGTTACAACAATATCTATATCTCCGTCAGGATTGTATCCGTTAATATCACCTAACTCAAAGTTAAGTCCGTCATAGCCGTACTTCTCTGCGGCTAAAGAGCACTTCTCTATAACATCTTTTTTAAGGTCGAGACCCGTCATGCGGACTTTCATGCCCTTTATCCTAGTAAAATAATAGTAAAGCACAAACGTAAGGTACGACTTGCCGCAACCAAAGTCTATAACCCTGAGCTCGTCCTTGGGCTTCATTTTTGAAACCTCGTCGTCTATCATCTCAACAAAGCGGTTTATCTGACGGTATTTATCCTGCATGGAGCTCACCACCCTGCCGTCAGCCGTGAATACCCCCATATCCCTGAGCGGTGCTATGTCCGTACCCTCTTTGAGAATATAGTTCTTCTCTCGGTTGTGCGTACTTTTCACCTGCACTGCACCTGCGGCCGCTCTGTGCGAGTAAAACGGCTTACCCTTGGAGCTTATTCTTATCATATGCTCTCGTTTTTCGTCCCATGAGTTGAGCTGGCGAAACTCTTTTCCCACCGAACTCTTTACAAGCTCAAGCACATCCGAGTAAGTCAATGTCGAGTGAAATACCTGCTTGACAGTATACTTTTCAACACGATATTTATCCCCCGAACGCTCTATAACTATTCGTCTGTATTCACTTGCTCCCTTGACGGGATTGCTGAGAATACACTTGTCGGTATCCTCGCTGAAAGCCGTCGCAACAAATTCAACCGTATTATTCTCCACAAAACCAGCTCCGTATATAAAGAGTGATAAACCTACTGAATAATGATATATCAAATACGCTGCGTTTGCAAGCGGGGGATTGACAAAACTTTCCTTGTCTTATAAAATATAATACGGTTAAAACAAAAACTTTTCGGAGGTAATTTTTATGGTATTAGCTGCTGTTGGTAAAAACGGAACAGGTAAGGATTTCTTTCTTGAGTATGTTGCAAAGAAATATGATTTCCCGATGATCTCAATCGGCGATGTCGTACGTGAGCTTGCAACCAAAGACGGTCTTGAGCTTACTCGTGACAATCTTCACGCAACCAGCAAAAAATATATGGGTGAATTCGGCCAGACATTCTTCCCCGAGATGATAGTTAAGAAAATCAAAGAGTCTGACAGCCCTGACTTCCTTGTATCGGGCATCCGTCCTCCCTCAGATATCGAAGTTTTTAAAAAGGCTTTCGGTGACGACTTTATCCTTGTTGATGTCGTAATCAGCGACGATGAGGTCCGTTATCAGAGAATGCTCGCAAGAGGCAGTGAGCGTGACGGCAAGAGCGTTGAGAAGCTCCGTGCAAACGATGTTCACGAGGAAGAGATTTTCCACACAAGCGAAAGCGAAAAGATGGCTAACTACATCATCAAGAACGACGGCGGTGTTGAGGATTTCTATGCAGCTGTTGACAATTTCTATGAGACAGTTCTCAAGGATAAGATAGGCAAATAAACACAAATAACTTACCCGCTCACACTTTGTGTGGGCGGGTTTTATTTTATGCTTCTATGCCTGCCTTTTTGAGGTTTTCAAGATGTTCCTCATATGTTTCAGCATAATAGTAATTAGCGTTTTTATCGTGGCAGAAGTAGAGATACGGTACATCTGCCGGATTAAGTGCGGCGTTTATTGTCTTCATGCCGGGGTTACATATAGGTCCTGCCGGAAGTGCCGGACATTTATACATATTATAAAGGCTGTTATACCTGTTAATGTCTCCGCTTAGATAAGGCTTAACCTTATCTTCAATGTAGTATATGCCCGAATCCATTTGCAGTTTCATACCTGCTTCAAGTCGGTTATATATAACAGCAGCTATCTTTGAAACTTCAGCGGCATTTGAGCCCTCTTTTTCTATAATCGACGCAACTGTCAGAATTTCATCCATCGAATAACCTAATGCCTTCGCTTTTGCACGGTGCGACGATGTTATCTTACTCTCCGAAACTCTCAAAAAGCGTCCTATAGCATCCTGCGGTCTCTCACCCTTATAAAACTCATATGTATTGGGAAACAGGTATCCCTCAAGCTTGAATGCACGTGTATTGTCAGGACGTGCCGCTACAAGCGGATAGTAACTGTAATCATAGCTCTGCGAAGTACTCATGAGGTCATCAAACGAACAAACTCCGTTGGCCTCAAGCCTTTTGAACACCTGTGTAAGCGTAAACCCTTCAGGTATGGTTATACGCACAGTTTCCCTCACACCGGAGTCGTTATTACCGCCTGATGTAGACGGTACGGTAGGAGCCTTGTCCGGCTTTTCTGTAGTGCTCTGCGAGCTCTGCTGAGATTTGGAAACAGCATCTGTCTTTTCTTCATTTTGTTTTACGGTAGCTTCTTCATCTGTATAAAATTCAGTCGTTTTATTATATTCGCTCTCACCGTATATCTGAACGAATTGAGTAGTATCTGTATCTGACGTTTGTGCTATATCATCATCTTGACCCTTACATGCGGCAAGTCCCACAAATGAAGCCACAGCAAGAATCATTGAAATTACTCTGAAATATATCTTCACAAGCACACCTCCTTTTTAAAATTATACTATTTCCGGGGGGCGAAGTCAAACCTCTGCGAGCTTCGTTGCAAAAAGCGATATTCGGTGATATAATATGCCGAGATAGCTTCAGGAGGTGTAGCCATGTTTGTCCGTGACAAAAATTTTTATCGCACTTTTTTCTCCATGACACTGACTATTGCTTTGCAAAACCTCATAGTCTACGGAGTTAACCTTGCGGACAACATCATGCTCGGTGCTTACAGCGAAACCGCACTCAGCGGCGTGGCTATAGCCAACCAGATTCAGTTTCTTCTTCAAATGGTCGTAAACGGCACCGCCGCAGGAATGGGCGTTATTGCATCCCAATATTGGGGCAAGAAACAAACCACTCCGATAAAGCGTGTTTTTGCGGTATCTTTCTGGATAGGTCTGTTTTTAAGTCTGTTAATGGCTGCTACCGTACTCATAGCACCGCAGGGCATCATGGAACTTCTCACAAACGAGCCGAAAGTCATTCCTGCAGGCATTGAATACCTTAAAATCATGGCTTTCTCGTACGGCATTTTTGCCGCTTCAAACATCTTACTCGGAGTTATGAGAAGTGTTGAAACCGTAAAAATCGGCTTTCATATCTCCCTTTGCACCCTGTTTATCAACATATTTTTAAACTACGCTCTTATCTACGGTCATTTCGGTTTTCCCGAACTCGGAGTAAGCGGTGCCGCATACGCAACCTTCGCATCACGTGTTGTTGAATTTATCGCCTGCGTAGTCTACTGCCGATTCATAGACAAAAAACTGCGTCTGCGTCTTAAGGACATATTTATTATTGAAAAAAGCTATGTCCGTGACTTTTTCAAGGCAGGCCTGCCGCTGTTGCTTTCAAACACCTCTTGGGGGATTGCCATGTCCGTCCAGACTGCCATACTCGGCAGGCTCGGTGCATCAAGCATTGCGGCCTCAAGCATTGCACAAACACTCTTCCAATGTGTCAGCGTTGTTTCATATGCAACGGGTAACGTATCCGCCGTAATGACAGGAAAAGCCGTGGGAAGCGGTGACTTAAACAGGGTAAAGTCAGGGGCTAAAACCATGCAGATACTCTATATTTTTATTGGACTTCTGACTTCGCTGTTGCTGTTTTTAGCCCGTAGCCCCGTCATCTCACTGTATGACGCCACCGAGCAGACACGTGAACTCGCAAACTCATTTATACTTATTCTTTGTGTCACCTGTATCGGCACATCATATCAGATGCCTGCCCTGACGGGTATCGTATCGGGCGGCGGCGATACAAAATTCGTATTGATTAACGACATTATTTTTATGTGGTGCGTAGTACTTCCTATTTCGGCACTCTCTGCATTCGTTTTTGCTTTTCCGCCCGTAATTACTTTTATGTTGCTCAAATCCGACCAGATACTTAAATGTTTTGTGGCAATATTCAAAGTCAACAGATTCAAGTGGATAAAAGTTTTAACAAGATAACACACGGAGCCTGATAAAATATCAGGCTCCGTGCTTTTCATTTAAGATGTGCCGTATCGTTTATGTACTCAAAAACAATATCACCGTATTTGTTTGTACCCTTTTTATAGAATATGATACGTGTAATTCCCGTGTTATAAAAACTGATATCAAACGCCGGCATATTATCTTTAAAGCCCATTATATAAAAAACGATAAACGTTATAAACGCCGCATGGCTGACAGCAACCACTTTCTCACCGTTTTTATATTTCTCACAAAAATATCGGACCACCCGCTCTGCCCTTTCAAAAACATCTGCCTCATCGGCATGTGAGCTGTAACAAACAAGCGGTGCGGTATTCTCTACTCCGTCGGCACGCCTGGCTGTGGGGCAAAATTCTAGTATCTCCTCAATGTCTGCACCGACGTATTCGGGGCCTACACCCACTTCGGTAAGCTCGGGCAGAATATTTAATTCTTTTTTCTCTTTCTGACCGTTCATTATTTCGCTCGCTGTTCTTGCTGCACGCAACAGTCCGCTGGAATAAAAAGCATCAAATTCGATATCCGCAAGATGCTTCCCCGCCGCCTGTGCCTGCGCGATACCCTTCTCGGTCAGAACAGGGTCATGGGATTCTTTTACAGTCAAATCATCTCTGCCGTAGCCTGCGTTACCCCGGCTTTCTCCGTGACGTATCAGATAAAGGTCAAGTTCTATAATCGGATTGTGTTCCATGATACCCTCCACAGCGTTTTTTTAGATTATAAGTCTTTTGAGAGCTGTTGTCAAAAAAAAGAGCAGTAGGCTTTTACCTGCTGCTCTTTTAATTTTCTATAGTTTAACTGTCAGCATATACGTTCCGTCATAAATTTCCGAAACTGTTGCCGACTCAAAATCTACGGGCAATTTAAACTCACCGTTTTGCACAACGGAAATTATATAATCCCCGTAAGAATATAATTTATTGTTCTTAAACAGCTTAACATACTCCTCAAGGCAAAGTAAGTTTTTATGCATTATCTCGGCATGAGGAGCACCGACATATCTTATATGCCACGGCTCATATCTTATGCCTGTCACGTCCTCCATGGCCCACGGATAACGTATAATAAAACCGTACTTCCAGCAGTCGGAGTTTACAAACTGACCTGCCTTACTGTCTGTAAATCCGTAGCCCGCGTACCCTTTGACATAAACGTCTACTGCAAGGCCCGACTCGTGCTCACTTGTGCCGGGTTTTGCCGCAACATCATCGGTATCCTCTTGATATATCTCAACCTGCTCATCGTAGGTGCGGTATGCACTGCTGATATAGAGAAAATCTCCTGTCTCCTCCATTACTGCTGCGGCAAGCTTTTTATAATCCTCCAAAGCACTGACATTCATGTACAGTTCGGTATCCTTGTACTCGCTGACTTCAAACACACGTCCGTTGCAGGGATACTCTTCGTTTATAAGGGCTAGCGCCTCGTTGAATGTTACGTTTTCTTTGGATAAAAGCTCATCTAAAGTGTAGGTTTCTACATTTTCCAAATTGGTTTTCTCAGGCAGTTCACCTACGAAAATCAACTCGACTTTTCTTCTTATAACATAAGCCTTGTCAGGATTGAAGTGACAGAAAACTGCCGCAACAGCCATCAGAGCCACAACAGATGCAAGCAGTGCGGCTATGAGTATTATCAGCTTTTTTCTTTTCATCACGGCAACCCCAAATCAAAAAAATTATTCGGGCAATTCAGGCTGTACAAGTCCTGCGGCAACAAGATTCTGCTCGTGCTCCTCCAATGTGCTGGCATAATAACACTTACCCTCATCGTCAACACAGAAGTACAGATAGTCAACGCCTGCAGGATTAATCGCTGCCGTTATGGCATCCGAGCTCGGACTGCATATCGGACCTGCCGGAAGTGCCGCACAAACAGTAGTGTCGTAATGTGCGTCATACTGATTAAGCACAGCGGGATCCTCCGTAAGAAGATACGGCTTTACAGCGGTATTGATATACGCTATCGTTGACGGCAGCTCAAGCTTCATGCCTTGTGCAATACGGTTATGGATTACTGCCGAAACTCTTGTCATATCCGCAGTATTTGAACATTCCATCTGGATAATCGAAGCTATCGTCATTATATCGTCCGCAGTATAACCTTTGTTTGCTATGGTCTTTCTTGTGGATGCAGGCAAACCGCTTTCCATACTGCGGAGAAGTTTTCCTATCGCATCCTCAGGTTTTGAATTCTCCTTGAAGTTATATGTGCCCGGACGAAGATATCCCTCCAGCTTGAAAGCTCGCTTGCTCGGCTTCTGGTCTGCTATAAGCGGATAATATGTAAAATCAAAATTCTGTGAAGTATTCATAAGACTGCTGAATGATGCTACTCCGTTGGCATCAAGAATCGCAAACACATCTACCATTGTAGCCCCTGCAGGAATCGTCACCGATACATTCTTCTGAACTTCAGGAGCTTTGGTTTCTTCTACCTTAGGTTTCGTCTGTGTTTCATAAGCAACAGTTGTTGCCGCATTAATATGGCTCTCTATATCGGGACGCAACGGGTTTGATACCGGCTGAGTTTCAGTGTGCGTATCACCGACAACCTCATCTCCTGTTACCGGCACCTCTATTGTGCCCGGATATGTATAGTTGAGAGTTGTATACTCGGTAGTTGACTCATCAACATCACCACCGTTATTTGAACATGCAAACAAACCCGACATCATAAAGATTGCCAGGCAAATGCATATTACTCTTGTTGTGTGCTTCTTCATTTCCAATCCCTTCCGTGGCATTACGGTTAACGCCTGTATCCTGTATGTCTATTTCCCGAACGGAATCTGCACAAACCGTTCACAGACAACAAATTTTACAAAATTGACAGCCTCAGTCCCGTCAAAGGTCCAGCGTGTAAGCTCGGCTACCCTCTCGCCGGGGTTGAGTTTAAGCTCGGTGCGTTCATACGAACTCGCCTGGCGCAGAATAACACGCATGTCCAGACGCTCTATATCCACACCGTCACTGTTGAGTATAGCATGGGCTAACGATGTTTCAGGCTTGAGTGATTTTACAATATCATACAGCTCTTGTGTAAAATAACTGTCCTCCAACGCCACGGGCTCACCGCCTGCAAGACGCACTCTGCTGATTTTGCCCACAGTCATATCCGTCTTCCAATGCTCGAGCAGCTCGCCGCTCGGAGCCTCAAGTCCCGACGATATAACAACGTTCCGAATTTCAAGGCCCATTCTCTCAAGTGAGTATGTAAATGATATTATAGGCTCAAAGGGTGACAGTTGTTTTTTCCTGCAAACGAAAGTCCCCACTCCGTGACGCTTGTAAATAACGCCCTCGTGTTCAAGCTCCATGAGAGCCGCTCGCACAGTCGCCCTACCAACCGAAAGCGTCTCCATAAGCTCTTTCTCGGTAGGAAGCTTTGAATCAGGAGTGTATTTGCCTGCATCAATCATTCCCGTTATATAGTTTTTAACCTGCAGATACAACGGAAGCCGGCTCAGGCTCTCCATAAATCAAATTCCTCACTCTCAAAAACAATTGCCAATCTCTTGTATGCTATAGTTGACATTATTTTAATACAATGGTATAATTTTGTCAAGATGTTCGGACAACCGAACAAGATTTATTTATTCTGGGGGCGACAGTATGGCTCAAAGGCTCAAAAAAGTTCAAAAAGCCTTAATTAAAAAGGACTTTTCGGGCATTGAATGCACCGAAGTGCGCAACAGCATCCTTCTTGAAGGTGAGATGGACAGCTGGACGGACATTGTCAAAGCAGGAAGAACTGCCGCAAAATTCGGATACAAAGGTGTTATCAACGACATATCGCTGAAAAACTTCTCGGAGCCTGCCATAAGAGCTCCTAAAATCACCGACCGCACCCTCGAGGGTGCAACACCCGACGTATTGATAATCGGCGGCGGTGTTATCGGATGTTCAATCGCAAGAGAACTCACCCGTTATAACTTAAACATTCTGCTCGTGGACAAGGAAAGCGACGTCGCCATGCAGGCCTCCTCCCGAAACGACGGAATGATTCATCCCGGCATAGCCTCACACCCGGGCACGCTTCGGGGCGAAATGAACGTACGCGGAAATGAGATGTATACACAAATCTGCGACGAGCTCTCCATCCCGTTTGAACGTTGGAGCAACCTTATTCTGTATTCGGAACACCTTTTCGGATTTGCCTCACGTTTCGTGTTTGCCCGCAGAGAGCGTCTGCTTGGAGTGGAAGGACACAGAGTATCTCTTAAAAAGCTTCACGAAATTGAGCCCTACATTACAGACAAGGCCATAGGTGCTTTTGAGTTCCCGTCATCGGGTGTGCTCTCCCCCTATAAACTGACTGTGGCTTTTGCAGAAAATGCCGTCGAAAACGGAGCCAAGGTTTCCCTCGACACGATAGTTACGGGTATGGACGTTGAACACGGCAAAATAACAGCAGTACATACAAACAGAGGAACCGTACATCCCAAAGCTGTCATAAATGCCGCAGGTACTTTCTGCGACAAAATAGCTCAGATGGCTGACGACCGTTTCTTCAGCATACATCCGAGAAAGGGACATCTGGCCATACTCGACAAAAAGCAAGGACCTCTCGTTCAACGCTCCATGGGACTTATCGGCATTTCCCAGGCCTTTTCGGACACCAAGGGCGGCGGCGTTATGAGAACCATTGACGGCAACGTTTTGGTAGGCCCCGACGCATTCGAGCAACCCTACAGAGAGGATTTCTCTACAAAACGCGAAAACATTGACAGAATGCTCGAAAAGCATCTTCCGCTTATCAAAGGCTTTTCAAAAGCCGATGTCATTACATATTTTGCAGGCGTGCGTGCGGCCACTTATGAGGAGGAGTTTATTATCGAGGGCTCCGAAGCAGTTCAAAACCTTATCCACGCAGCAGGTATACAGTCACCGGGTCTTGCAAGTGCTCCTGCAATAGCCGAAGAAATAGCAAAAATAACAGTTGACAGACTTTCAAAGGTCATGGATGTTCATAAAAACGATAAATTCAATCCCCGTCGCAGAGTGACCCCCGTTATGGCAAAGCTTTCACTCGAGGAAAAACAGGCGGCAATAGAGAAAAATCCCGATTACGGTATAGTTGTTTGCCGCTGTGAGGGTATCAGCCGCGGCGAAATAATAGATGCCGTAAACTCTCCCATTCCGGCAACGTCGATAGACGCCATAAAAAGACGTATCAGACCCGGTATGGGCAGATGTCAGGGAGGTTTCTGCATGCCGCTGATAACCGATATAATATGTGAGCAGACCGGTATGAAGCCCACCGATGTTACAAAAAGCGGTGAAGGCTCCCAACTCCTTTTTGAGAAAGAAGAGGTGAACGGCAATGCTTGAATTAAACTACGATGTAATCGTCCTCGGCGGCGGCCCCGCAGGTCTTGCGGCGGCAGTTTCTGCCCATAAAAACAACGCAAAAGTTCTGCTTATAGAGCGTGAGAAAAAACTCGGCGGAATCCTCAAGCAATGTGTGCACGACGGCTTCGGACTCATCTATTTCGGAGAGCGTCTGACGGGTCCCGAGTATGCAGGAAAATTTATAAAAGACTTTTTGTCGTGCGGTATTGACTACAAATTAAATGCTTTTGTAACCGATGCCAAAAAATGCGACGACGGTTTTCAGCTGACTGTCCAGAGTGCAGAGGGTATGCTCCGTTGTTTTGCTTCATCCGTCATTATCGCTTGCGGATGCAGAGAGCGTACCTCCCGTCAGGTCTTTATTCACGGCGACAGACCTGCAGGAATTTACACAGCAGGCACCGCTCAGTATTACGTAAACATTCTCGGCCAGATGCCGACTAAACGCTGTGTTATTCTCGGCAGCGGTGATATAGGAATGATAATGGCACGCAGACTTACCCTTGAGGGAGCAAGCGTCGAGGGTGTGTACGAGATAAAAGACACCCCTGCAGGACTTGCGAGAAACGTACACCAATGCTTGCGTGACTTTGATATTCCGTTGCACCTTTCAACCACCGTCACAAACATATACGGTGAAAAGAGAGTAGAGGCTGTAGAAGTATGCAAGGTTGACGAAAAGATGAACCCCATTCCCGAAACGGCAAGGAAAATAGAGTGTGACGCACTCATTCTTTCCGTCGGACTTCTGCCCGAAAACGAGGTTGCACAGATGCTCGGTGTAAAACTCGACCCCAACACAAAGGGTGCGGTAGTTGACCAGACTCTTATGACAAATATCCCCGGTGTGTTCTCTTGCGGAAATGCGTTGCACGTAAACGACCTTGTCGACTATGTGTCGCAAAGCGGCGAAGATGCAGGAAAATCGGCTGCCGAATACTGCAAAAAGCCGACGGGAGACGGCAAGAAAATCCCCGTCGAATATGACAAATCAAAGTTTTTGTATGTTGTTCCGCAGTATTATGACGCTGACAAAGGCTTACCGATGACAATGTATTTCAGAGCCAGAAACGAAATTAAAAATCAGCGTGTATCTGCCGTCAGCGACAGCGGTGAACTTATAAGCAAAAAATTCAGAAACCTTACCCCGTCAGAGATGGAGGTTTTAAGTTTCAACGAAGATGTAAAACCCGTCGGCGGAAAAATAACAGTTACAATGGAGGGCTGCTAACATGAAATTAACAGAAATGGTATGCATTGTCTGTCCTAACGGCTGCCGTCTGACAGTAACTCAGGACGGTGACGGAATAAACGTACAGGGTGCCGTATGTAAAAGGGGTGTCGATTTTGCAAAAACTGAGCTTACCGCTCCAACACGCTCTCTGACATCAACTGTCCAAACCGTTTTTGCCGATTTACCCCGTCTGCCCGTTAAAACCGACGGAGAAATCCCAAAAGAGAAATTGTTCGAAGCAATGAAGATTATCCGAAACGTAAAGGTTACCGAACCTCTTCGCACGGGCGATGTTATAATAGAAGATTTATTCGGCACAAAATTAATTGCTACTGCAGACATAAATATATAACGGAGGAAAAAGCCATGAGCAAGAAAAACAAATCATTCATCCCCGATTGGTATCACGAAAAAGCTCCCGAAAGGTCATACCGTTCAATATTAAAATGGGGTGACCCCGAAGCTTTTAAAGCTCCAAACTCCAAACTCTACGCTCTTATGAAAGAAACCTTCGACATGACTGACGAAGATTTCAAAGAGAAGAAAGAAATGGGACTTGAAGAGGTCGATTTTGATATCCCCTGTAAGTTAAGCGACGAACAGTTAGCCGCTTTTGAAGAAATAGTCGGCAAGGACAACGTCAGCATCGACAACTACGACCGTCTGAGTGTCGCATACGGAAAGACTATGGTCGACCTGATGAGACTTCGCAAGCATATTGTCGAAAATCTTCCCGATGTCGTTTTGTATCCCAGAGACCGTGAGGATATAATCAAGATAGTAAAATACTGCTGTGAGCAAAAAATTCCGATGTATGTATACGGCGGCGGCTCTTCCGTCACACGCGGTGTTGAACCCGTCTGCGGCGGCGTTTCTCTGGATATGAGAAAGAACTTCAACAAAGTCATTTCCTTTAGCGAAAACAATCAGACAATCACTGTTGAGGCAGGAATGAGCGGTCCGAAGCTTGAAAAAACTCTCAACGAAGCTGTTAAAAACTTCGGCGCAAAAAGAGCATACACCTGCGGCCATTTTCCGCAGAGCTTTGAATATTCATCTGTCGGCGGCTGGACCGTCACCAGGGGAGCCGGTCAGAACTCCAGCTACTACGGCAAAATCGAGGATATTGTTATCAGTCAGGAATATATTACACCCGTCGGAATTATCAAGAGCGATGAGTTTCCTGCAAACGCTACGGGCCCGTCAATCGATGAGATAATGATGGGCAGCGAGGGTGCGTTCGGTATTCTCACTCATGTAACGCTGAGATTCTTCAAATACATGCCCGAAAACCGCAAAAAGTTCTCCTACGTTTTCAAGGATTGGCAAAGCGGCGTCGATGCAGCAAGAGAAATTATGCAGGGCGAGTTCGGTTATCCGTCCGTTTTCCGTCTGTCAGACCCCGAAGAGACCTCTGTTGCATTCCGCCTTTACGGTGTTGCAGACACGGTTATTGATAAACTTCTTGTTGCACGTGGCTACAAGGACGGAGAGAGAGTACTGATGCTCGGCTGGAGCGAGGGCGAAAAGAGCTTTAGCAAAAATGTCGCAAAACAGATTGATAAAATCTGCAAGAAGTACGGTGCCATGTACACAACCGGTCTTGTTACAAAAGGCTGGGAGCACGGCCGTTTCAGAGACCCGTATCTTCGCGAGGACATGGGGGACTACGGTCTTATGCTCGACACGCTCGAGTGCTCCGTCAACTGGGATAACTTTATGTCAGTTTACGAAAATGTACGCAAGTTCTGCAAGAACAGGCCAAACACTATATGTATGACACATATGTCACACTTCTATCCCCAGGGTGCAAACCTCTACTTCATTTTCGAAGCAAAGATGAGCGAGATTGACGAGTATCTCGAGTATCAGGGCGGAATAATGGATAACATACAGAAATACGGTGCGGCGATGAGCCACCACCACGGCATCGGCAAAATGACTGCTCCGTGGCTTGAAGCACAGATAGGCCGCAACGAAATGGAAATCTACCGCACACTCAAACGTCACTTTGACCCCGACAATCTGATGAACCCGGGCGGAACTTTGGGATTAGACCTTCCCGAAGACAAGAAGAGGGACTTCATAAACGAGAAATAACAAACACGGGACAGGAAGGGCGGCCTTCCTGTCCCGTGTTATTTACTGTTTTACTGTCTTTTTCGGTTTAAACAAGACCGAATCAAGCTTTGCCATAACATTGTCGAAAACAACCGACATCAAAACCGTCACTATGAAGCACAGACAAAAATAGATAAGATTGTTATCGTTGAGTCCGAGATAACGGAACACACTCATAGGTATTCTCTGAAGTATATAAATACTGAAAACATGTCTGCCTAAAAACTCAAGTATCGGGTTTCCGATTTTAAGTTTCATGGAAACCAAAATCAATATCAGCATGAAAGAAACTGCCCACACTGTATAAACGGGTAATCCCAACGCCCTGTATTTAAGCGAAAATGCGTGCATTCCCACCAGAGCACAAAGCACCAGAGCGTAAGTTATTCCGTTTTTCATCACGACTTTATCTATCGTCTCTTTAAAGTATGCATACCACATACCCAACGGCAACAGCACTATTGTATTATAGTAATACGACGGGCGTTCCAGCTTTATAAAGAGATAGACAAGAAGTGCCGACAGCACTGTCATCGTACAAAGAGCAAAAAACTTCTTTTTTCTGAAAATCAGGAACGATACTATCATCAGAATATAAAGGCACAAAACTGCGGTAATATACCAATTGCTATTGCCTATCGTGCCCCACGTAGTAAGCGCCAGAAGGAAGTCCTTTAGCAAATACTCACGCTTGATAAACAGATTTACCACCGCAAAAAGTACTATCGCTATATCGAAATGTAAAAGCAGGCTTAAAAATCTGCTTTTAAAAATATTTTTCACATACGGTGTTCCCTTTTTGGAAATCGAACACATCATGCCGTAGCCCGAATAAAACAGGAACGTCGCTACTACCAACTGCCCCAGATAACTTTTAAAATCAAGCCAAATCTTATCGGACGCTCCGCCAAGTGACATATATGTTGATATATGACACATAAACACCAGAAGCACGAAAATACCATTTATTGAACCGGTGGATTCTTTTGACATGTAGTCCTTATGAAACTCGTCGGTCTTGGAAAACTTTGCACCGTACAAAAACACAAAGATTGCTACTATGAAAACATATACCATAACAGTACTCCCTCCTTGCAGAATAACCACATTATAGCATGAAGCCATGATATTGGCAACAAAAAGCGGTGGCAACAAAATTGCCACCGCCTAAATTTTTATACTGAAGCTTAATTTCCGAACGGATTGAGATAATAATCAAAGTTTGTTGTTTCTTCCTTTGTCGGGGATACTGTTCCCGTGTCCTCAACAAGCTTTACCTTAACCTTAAACTCGGTAAGCTGATAGTTGCTCGATACTCTGCATAAGGTCAAAGTCAGTGTATCGCCGACCTTGCCGTTATCTATAACCTCAAGAAGTATGTCGGCAGTAGTCAAATCCTTTCCGTTGACTGCTATAATCAAATCGCCTGCCTGTGCCTCGGTGTTAGCAAGGTCACTGTCGGCGTTTATATCGGCAATTATCAATGAACCTGCAGGCAGACCCTTTATCTGCACTATCATATTATACTGCTGGCTCGAGCTGTTTGAATAATATGATATTCCGAGTTTCGGGCGGTTAGGTACTCTGCCGTGTGCGATAAGGTCATCGATTATCTCTTTGGCTGACGAAATGGGTATTGCAAAGCCCATAAGCTCATAGTCAATATCAGTTATCTTCAAAGAGTTTATGCCTATAACCTGACCGTAGGAATTTATAAGCGCACCGCCTGAGTTACCCGGGCTTATAGCCGCTGAATGCTGTAGGCACTCCATTGAATAGCCGATCTCACTGCTGACGGGTCTTGAAATTGCTGAGACCATACCGTGAGTGAACGAGCCGAAAAACTCCATGCCGCCCGGATTTCCGAGAGCATAAACACTCTCGCCGACCTTAAGTTTTGTTGAATCCCCAAATTCGGCAGCGGTAAGTCCCGTAGCCTTTATCTTGAGCACACCTATATCCGTACGTACATCGTAGCCGACTATTTGTGCATCATACTGCGTGCCGTCGTGAAGCTGAACGACAGCCTCAAGTCCGTTACCGCTGATAACGTGGGCACAAGTGATTATATAGGTGTACTGACCCGTAGAGTCTTCACCCATAATAATTCCCGAACCCTCTCCCGAAGCGGCACTTGAATACTGACTGTAAACCACTATGCCGACATTGCTCGGCTGAAGCTTTTCATATATCTGTGTAGCCGTCAAAACACCGCCTTGAGCTATATGTTGCGTATCCGGTGTTTTATTTATGGTAAGGGAGGCATCTCCCGTAACATCTTCTTTTTGAGAAGAACCGATTGCTCCGTCTGTACCGTCGTTGTCCCGTGTGGAAAGCATATACGAAGTGATACCTAATGCAACAACAACCACTACGGCAAGAATGGCAAAAAATATTTTAATGCCCTTGTTCTTGGCTCCGCTCTTTTTCGCAGGTGCCTGCTGAGGCGGCACTGTATACACAGGATTGCCCATATCGGAATACTGTGCTCCCGCATTAAACTTCTGCTCTGCACCGTAAACAGCATCAGGCTCCAAAGGCTGCGTCTGCTGAGCCTGCGGTTCAGGCTCTCTGTCAACATATTCCTCAGACGGATTTCCAAACCCTTGAGTATCTGTCTCTACATCAGGATTGTTGTAGTCATAGTTGTTATCGTTGTTCATACATTAAACCTCCGAATATCTGCACCGTGCAGGATATTTCTTATTACTGTATCATTATGCACTAACGGTGTTACGTTTTTTTGAACAGGGAGTAAATATATTTTATCCAAGCGGCAACCAGAAAACAAACTGGGTAAAGTTGTTCTCTTCGCTGTGAACCGTAATCTGTCCGCCATGCATATCAATTATTGTTTTGACAATATACAGACCCAATCCTGCACCCTTGACATCATAGCTTCTGGATTTATCTGTCTTATAAAACCGCTCGAAAACCCTGCCGATTTCCTCGGGCGAAATACCTTTTCCGCTGTTTTTTATCGACACTATTGTCTTTTCCGAATCAGCCTTGAGTGCTACCTCAATGTATCCGCCTTTTTCGGTAAACTTTACAGCATTGTCAATAAGATTGTAAACCACCTGGTTTATCATATCCTCATCGGCATAGATGTTAAGACTCTCAACACTGTCAAGACCGCGGATTTCAATGCCCTTTTCCTCAATCGCCCGTTCAAAGCCCAGCAATGTTTTGAATATCATGGCCGATATATCAAACTTCTTTGCTTTGATATCAAGCTGGCCCGCCTCGATTTTTGACATATTGAGCATACTCGTGACAAGGCGTGAAAGTCGCTTGACCTCATCGGAAACAACACCCAGATAGTATTTGCTCTTTTCACCGTCTATAGTCCCGTCAAGTATGCCGTCGATGAAACCGCCTATGGTTGTCATCGGAGTTTTAAGCTCGTGCGACACGTTTGCAACAAAATTACGTCTCGACGATTCTATGGCGGACAAGGCACTTGCCATAGCATTAAACGCATTCACCAGCTCCTCAACCTCATCCACGTCAGAGCGACGGAGCTTTTTCTGATAAGGAACAGATATACGACGGCTGAAGTCTCCGTTTGAATACTGCTTTGCCGCCGCCGACATCTCGCGAAGCGGCTTTGTCATCTGATAAGACAAAATATATGTTGACACAAAAGCTATTGCCAAAGCTAAAATTGCCGCAAACAAAAATGTTTTTAGCACGTCTTTTATCGGTTCGTGAAGAGAATCCGTATCCTGTGCCGCAACAACAATGCCAACCATCTCTCCCGATGCTATAATCGGCTCAACGCTGATAAAGTGCGAAGATTTATAAACACCGCCCAGAATGCCCGTCGTAGAAAAGCCGCCTTTTGCCGCACGGGCAAGCACTTCCTCAGGGACGGCATAGCTGCGGTGAACAAGGCAGTCACCCGTATACAAAAGCAGGTCTGGTTGCCAGATTTCCTTACAGTACAGCACCTTGCCGTTTAAATCGCAAACATATATATCCGCATCAATGGCATTGGACAGCTGGGTTATCGTGCTGCTTATCAGCATCATCGAATAGTTATCGTCCGTTGTAAAGTAATCCTTTTCAACCAGTCTCGATGAAGTCTGCGCAACGCTTTTCGCATTTTGTGAAAGCAACGTTGTCTTTTCCGTTGACCAGTTGCCTGCCGTGAAAGCCGTCAATGCAATGCCGAGTATTGTAAAGCTTACAAATATAATCACCGTTGTTATATAGAAATAACGGTGAAACACTCCCGACCGCTTTGTTCTGAGTTCAAACTTCTTGAATTTTAATTTTTTCTTCTGTGGCTTATCCATTTGAAAATCATCCCTTGGTTTCAAACTTGTAGCCGACACTCCAGACTGTCTTTAGCTCCCACTTGTCGGATATTCCCTCAAGCTTTTCACGAAGACGTTTTACATGAACGTCTACTGTACGGGAATCACCGTAATAGTCAAAGCCCCAGACCTCGTCAAGCAGTTGGTCTCTCGTGAACACTCTGTTGGGATTGCTTGCAAGGTGGAATATAAGTTCAAGCTCTTTGGGAGGTGTATCCACACGTTTTGAATCTACCCAGAGTTCGTAGTTTGTAAGATTTATGCGAAGCTTGTCAAACTCAACCTGCTTGATTTCGCTCGATGTGTTGCCCGATGTTCTTCTGAGAACTGCCTTGACTCTTGCCACTATCTCCTTTGCATCAAAGGGTTTGACAACATAGTCATCAGCACCCACCTCAAGGCCGAGAACCTTATCAAAAGTTTCGCCCTTTGCGGTGAGCATAATTATAGGCTTATCGGAAAACTTGCGCACTTCACGGCAAACCTGCCAGCCGTCAAGCTTCGGAAGCATGATGTCAAGCAACATCAAATCAGGCTGCAGGTCGTTAAAAGTCTTAACCGCACTCTCACCGTCATTTACAATGGTTACGGTATATCCGTCCTTTTCAAGATAAAGTCTGAGAAGTTCACAAATATTAATATCATCGTCAACAACAAGAATCTTTTCGTTTGCCATACTAAAACCTCCTTAGAGTGAAACAATCAACCATTGTTTTCTTAATTATAAAACATTTCAAAACAAATGTTGTGAATAGCACAATAACATTTTGTTACAAAATTTCTTTTACTTGCTTTTTATGGAGTTTAAAAGTCCGCCTTTTTCAATGATATTTTTAATAAACGGCGGGAACGGCTGTGTATTATAGCTCTCGTTTTTACTGATATTCTTAATTATTCCTTTATCAAAATCTATCTCAAGTTCATCGCCTTGAGATATTCTGTCGCACTCTGCACACTCAAGAATAGGCAGACCGATATTAAGTGCGTTGCGGTAAAATATTCGGGCGAAGCTCTTTGCGATTACCGCAGAAACACCCGATGCCTTTATAGCTATCGGTGCATGCTCACGCGATGAGCCGCAACCGAAGTTGTATCCTGCAACAATAATATCGCCCTTTTGAACCTTTCTTACAAACTCGGCATCTATATCCTCCATGCAGTGTAAAGCAAGCTCTTTCTCATCAAAACTGTTGAGATACCTTGCAGGGATTATTACATCTGTATCTACATTATCACCGAAAATATATGCTTTAGAACTGTTCATAAATTATTCCTCCGGTAGGGTTACGGGAGTTGAAACCCGATACGCCCAAAACTCAAGATTTCTCGCACTCTCGTGCGTTTTCCGGCTCGTCATACGTCGGCCTTTCAAACCCGAAACGCCAAAAAGCCTTAAAAAGTATTGCTTTCAGGCGTGTTCGGATTTATTTGTCTCACTCTACTGTTATATAACCCTTGATTGCGCTGGCAGCTGCAACGTCGGGGTTAGAAAGAATAACCTCGCTCGTCGGGTCTCCCATGCGTCCGACAAAATTACGGTTGGTAGTCGAAATCGCACGTTCACCTGCCGCAAGAACGCCCATATGTCCGCCAAGGCACGGGCCGCACGTCGGCGTGCTGAACACACCGCCCGCCTCAACAAAAATCTCGGCAAGGCCCTCACGTATACAGTCAAGATATATCTTCTGCGTTGCAGGGATTACTATAAGTCTTACCCCTTTTGCAACCTTTTTGCCTTTCAAAACCGCTGCAGCACGGCGCATATCTTCCATTCTTCCGTTGGTGCATGAGCCGATACCCGCCTGGTCAATATAAATTTTTTCCTGAAGTTCATCAACAAACTTAGTGTTTGACGGAAGGTGCGGCAATGCGACAATCGGACGCAGTGCACAAAGGTCTATTTCAATTGTCTTATCATACTTGGCATCCGCATCAGCCTCAAAAACAACGGGCTCACGCTCAGTTCTTCCATTTATATATTCCAATGTCTTTTCGTCAACAGGGAAAATTCCGTTCTTTGCACCGCACTCTATAGCCATGTTAGCTATTGTAAAACGGTCGTCCATAGAAAGTTTTGCAACTCCCTCACCGCAAAACTCAAGCGAACGGTAAAGTGCACCGTCAACACCGATTTTTCCGATAAGGTACAGAATGACATCTTTACCGCTGACATGCTTCGGGAGTTCGCCTTTAAGCACCACTTTAATAGCAGACGGCACCTTAAACCATGCAACGCCTCCTGCCATGCCTGCCGCCATGTCGGTAGAGCCGACACCCGTAGAAAAAGCTCCGAGTGCACCGTAAGTGCAGGTATGAGAATCCGCACCGATAACGCAGTCGCCGGGAATCACCAGCCCCTGCTCAGGCAAAAGTGCATGTTCTATGCCCATGCTTCCTACATCAAAAAAGTTTTTTATGTTATACCCACCCGCAAAAGTTCTCACCTTTTTACAGTTGCTTGCAGACTTTATATCCTTATTGGGGGTGAAGTGGTCCATGACAAGGGCAATTTTATCGGTGTCAAAAACTTTATCAAAACCGAATTTTTCAAACTCCTGTATTGCTACGGGAGCTGTAACATCGTTTCCGAGCACCATGTCGAGCTTTGCACTGATAAGCTGCCCCTCGCACACACTTTCAAGCCCTGCGTGAGAAGCAAGTATCTTCTGGGTCATGGTCATTGCCATAAATATCACTTCCTATAAAATTTCCTTAACAAGTTTATATTCTATCGAGTCAACCAAGGCTATCCAGCTCGCTTCAATAACGTCCTGCGAAACACCTACGGTAGTCCAGATATCGGCACCGTCCGTAGAGGTTATCAAAACCCGTACGCTTGCTGCCGTTGCATCTTTGGGCTCCATTACGCGAACCTTATAGTCTATAAGTTTCAACTCACCAAGGCACGGATAAAACTCCTCAAGAGCATCTCTCATAGCCATATCAAGAGCGTTAACGGGACCGTCGCCGTCGGATGCCGCAATCTTTATCTTGCTGTCGACGCTCAGCTTTATTGTAGCCGTAGCACTGTGGTTATTGTCATACGGCAACTCGTCGAGCACCTTATAGCTTATAAGATTGAAAAAAGGCTTATATTTTCTGACAAGCCTGTGAACTATCAGCTCAAACGATGAATCTGCACCCTCAAACTGATAACCCTCATATTCTTTTTGCTTTAATATGTCAAGAATCTCCGAAACCTGCGGAGAGTTGCGGTCAAAGTCGGGATACAGTTTCTGCAGTTTTTGCAGTACTGCCGCACGACCCGTAACTTCGGACAGCAGAAAACGTCTGCGGTTACCGACTGCTTCAGGGTTGATATGCTCAAAAGAACTGTGATTCTTCAAAACCCCGTCTGCGTGCATACCTGCTTTATGTGCAAAAGCACTGCGTCCGACAAACGGCACATTCTTATGCAATGTAACGTTAGCTATTGAGGCTATCTTTATAGCTGAAGAGGTAAGCTTTTTCAAATTTTCCTTCGG
Organism: Acutalibacteraceae bacterium; assembly: GCA_045604185.1. Taxonomy (GTDB): domain Bacteria; phylum Bacillota; class Clostridia; order Oscillospirales; family Acutalibacteraceae; genus CAG-177. The sequence goes on from JAZUNO010000092.1 coordinate 39,423, forward strand.
TATACACTCATAATCGGATTTAATCTGCAGGTTGGGTATTATCGAAGTAAGGCTGGTATTTCCGCTACGCTCGCCAAAGCCTATAAACGTACCCTGAACATGTCGGGCTCCGTTTTTCACAGCCATCAGAGCACACGCAGTTGCCATATCCGAATCGTTATGGGTATGTATACCTATAACCTTATCCGCAAACAGCTCGCAAACCTTTGAAGTCACTTCACCTACAAAGTCCGGGTATGAACCGCCGTTTGTATCACACAGCACAAGGCAGTCTGCACCGCCTCGCCGTGCAGCTCTCAGGCACTCAATAGCATAATCAGCCCCATCCGACCAACCGTCAAAAAAGTGCTCGGCATCAAACATTACATATTTACCATGTGACTTGAAAAAGCGGCAGGTATCCTCAATCATAAGAAGGTTTTCTTCGAGCGTTGTCTGGAGCACCTCTTCCACGTGCAAAGTGCGACTCTTTCCGACTATTGACACACACGGTGTATCTGCTTTTAGCAATGTCGCACACGACGGGTCATCCTCAACGGACATACCCTTTCTTCTTGTCGGACCGAAAGCACAAAGTTTCGAATTTTCAAGTTTAAGTCCTGCGGCACGCTCAAAAAACTCCATCTCACGGGGATTTGACGCAGGGTTTCCGGCCTCAATTATCGAAACACCTATCTCGTCAAGCGCACGCACTATCTCAAGTCTGTCATTGACAGAGAAAGATATTCCCTCACCCTGAGCACCGTCACGCAAGGTGGAGTCAAGCATCTCTATAACTGTTCGGGTACCGTTTTTCTGCATAAAATCAATCCTTTTTATTACTTTCTGACTGAAAACTTAAAGCTTGTTCGGCTCCTGAATTCCTCACCTGCGGCATAAATGCAGTTCGGGAAATCGGGTTGATTCGGAGAATCCGGATAGTACTGAGTCTCCAAGCAGAAACCTGCGTGCTTGCCCATCTTTGTATTACCCTTACCGGGTACATCCTCAAGGAAGTTGCCCGTATAAAGCTGAACACCCGGTAAATCCGTAAACATTTCCATATAACGGCCGCTCTCCGGGTCGTATACCGCCGCAGACGCCTCTCCCTCGATATTTTCAAGACAGAAGTTGTGGTCATAGCCGTTCCTGCAGTTTATAAGCTGTTCATCATCCGCCAAGATGTCTGCTCCGATAGCTTTCATCTCTCTAAAATCAAACGCAGTTCCCGTTACATCCCGTATCTCGCCCGTGGGAATGCTCGCAGTATCAATGGGAGTGTAGTGCGACGCTCTTATAAACAGCTCCTGTGAAAGCACATCCTTACGGTCAAAACCGCCAAAATTAAAGTATGCGTGGTTAGTAAGATTTATAGGTGTAGCCTCTGTGCATGAAGCTTTGTAATCTATCGAAAGCTCACTGTCCTCGCTGAGTGTATAAACAACCTCTGCCGTCATCTCACCGGGGAAGCCGTTTGAGCCGTCGGGGCTAGTATATGAGAGGGCCAAAGCATTGTCGCCCCTTATCTCGGCAGACCATATGGCACGCGAAAACTCTCCGCCGCCATGCAAGCAGGTTGTACCGTTCTCGTTCTTTGTAACATTATACTCTTTGCCATTAACCGAAAAGTGACCGCCGCAAATTCTGTTAGCATATCTGCCGACAACAACGCCCTGATAATCAGTCAGTTCAACATGACCCTCAATATCGTCAAAACCGATAAGAACATCTTTAAAATTGCCGTCTCTGTCAGGAGCAAAAAGTGACTGCCATGTAGCTCCGTATGTAAGAATGTGAGCACTGACGCCGTTTGCGTTTTTAAGCTCATATATGTCAACTTCACGCCCGTCTTTTAGTGTTCCGAACAGCTTTTTTGTTATCATAAAACAACATTCCTCTCATTATACTATTTCAGTTTAAATTATACCTTTTAGTTATACAAGTGTCAAGAATAGGCTTGGGTATACCTGAATTACCGACGTGTTTTTTACTCTTTCTAGCTTCGGTGCAATCTAAAACTTGTCTTCAGTTTAAATGTAAAAAAAGTATTAAAAAATGTGAATTTTTGCTCAATTTTGCAGATTTATGTTATAATCAGAATGTACTTTTAAAGCAAGGAGAATAAAAAAATGAAAAGCAAAGTTTTTAAACGCCTGACTTGCATACTTGTTGCAGTAACTGTTTTCTTTTCAGCTTTTGCTTCCACAGCTTTCGCGGCAACAAAATGTAATTGCGGCCATACCCCTGTAATTCTGATATCCGGATTTGGAGCAACAACCCTTGCTCAGGAAAATGAAGACGGCAGTCTTGAACCGATCTTTCCGCCCAGCATGGACCAAATACTTCCGCTCGTCGGTGAAAATTTAGGCGGTATTATCGGCGGCATAGCAAACCTCATCGGACTCTATGAAGACGGCAACATTGAGCCTCCGCTCAGAGACATAATAACGTCAATTGTAGAGCCGTTAGAGATGAATGATGACGGCACATCGTGCCACAACATCGTACCGTATATCAGCGGTGCGAAAAACACAAGTCTTGAAGCTTTCACAAAAAACGACCAGCTTAATTACATACCCTATACCGGCTCCGAATTCCTTGACATGGAAATTATCGGTGATAAAATCGGTGACGATCATGTTTTCAACTTTCTTTTTGACTGGCGTTTAAGCCACGCAGAGGTGGCCGCTCAGTTCAGAGATTACATAAAAGATGTTCTCGAACTTACGGGACACGACAAGGTCAGCGTATACAGCATAAGTCAAGGCAGTCTTGTTCTCGGCCAGTATATGTATGATTATCCCGAGGATGACTACATCAACCGTGCTATATTTGACACTCCCCTGCTTGAGGGCAGTGACCTTATTACCGACCTCTATTCGGTCGACCCCCTCGTTCTGAACTTTATGACGGCTTTGGAAATAGTCGGCAATATCTTACACACAGAGTTTGATTTTTCTTTCCTTATGGATATCATCCCTGTGGACGGTGCAAACTCGGTTGTGGATTACGCACTCGAATCCATGCTTCTGCCATCTGTTATCAACATTCCGGCTTTCTGGGAGATGTGCTCACCGGAAAGCTATGAGATGCTCAAAGCTATATATCTTGACGAAGATAAAAACGCAGAGCTTATAGAAAAAATAGAGTATGTCAAAAACGGATTTATGTCCCACATTTCCGAAACTTTTAGAGCTCAGCAGAAAAAAGGTGTAGCTGTGTCAATCAAAGCCTGCGCAGGTGTGCCTCTTGCAACCGGCACTAACGAGAACAGCGACGGTATAGTAAACCTCAAATACTCCTGCGGTGCTGTCTGTGCAACGTTCGGTGAGACCTTTAGTGACAACTACACCCAGGCTGTTAATACCGGCAAAAACAACATCTCTCCTGACAGAACCATAGACCTCTCCACAGGCTATCTTCCTGAACGCACATGGATAGTCAACCGCCACTACCACGGACAAGCTGAATGGGATCCGAGAACATACGATCTGCTTATGGAGCTGCTTCTGACAGACAATATCAAAGACGCATATTCGCACTACGAATATCCCCAGTTCATGGAGTCTATGGCGTCCACAAGTGACGTAATAGTTGTGTTCAAATGTACCAACTCATCATTCCTGCCCACTCTTTCAAGCCGTTCTTTTAAGGGCAATTCTATCATTGTCAAAAACCTTTCAAACGAGGATAAAATCAGCATTAACAACATAACCGTTGCTGACAACTCACTTGAATTAAACTCAGCGTATCCGTTCATGCTTGATCCCGGTGAGTCTGTTGAAATAAGCTTTACAGGTGATGTACCGGTTTCAGAAGTATATGACAGCATAAACGTCACATATCGCCGTGCAACCCTTACCGCCAGCGAAAAGACACGCTCGTTCGGTTTCACTATTACAGATAATTACAGTGGTGTCGTAGACATTGACTTAACTCCACCATATGTTATCACAGCCATTCAATTCACAAATTATATAGTGCAGATATGCAAAACAATTCTTGCAATTATCACAACTGTTACAAGCACACTATAATATAGCAAAAAAGGAGTCCGGATAAAAAACCGGACTCCTTTTATTTTATAAAGCTATCAAAAATTTATATATCCGAGATGCTCAAGCAATATTTTTGTACCCATGAGCATAAGTATTAGCCCGCCTGCCAATTCCGCCTTTGTCTTATACTTTTCTCCGAACACGTTTCCTATCTTTACACCGCAAGCTGACAGAGAAAAAGTCGTAACACCTATGAGTGCCGCCGCAAGCCAGATGTTGACTTTCAAAAACGCAAATGTTATGCCCACAGCCAGAGCATCTATACTTGTCGCAACAGCCAACACAACCATTTTTGTAAATTTGAGCTCCGCCTTATCGTTTGCTTCAAGCGGACAGTCTGTCTTTTCCTTTTTGAAACTCTCAAAGAACATCTTACCGCCGATAACACCAAGTAAAACAAAGGCTATCCAATGGTCAAACCTTGTTATTTTATCCGCAAAGCCCGTTCCGAGAAAATACCCTATAACAGGCATTCCCGCCTGAAAGAGTCCGAAGTATCCGCCCACTACCGAGCCTTGTTTCAAGCCTGCTTTCTTTAAACAAACACCCTTGCATATAGCTACGGCAAAAGCATCCATGGAAAGTCCTATCGCGATTATAAACAGTTCCGCAAAACCCATTTTCAGTTATCCCTTCCGTTTAAAAATAAAAGACCCACCTGTGCCACCTGCACAGATAAGTCTCATCAATTAAAACAAAGCCAGATAAAAATCAGTATGTTGACCTTGTTGCGCCGAAAGCTCCACACATAAAGCCCCCAACGCCGACTACTCCCCTATCACTTCGGCAGTATATCGCAGTCCGTCAGGTTTGTCAAGCAAACAATTGATTTTTTAACATTTGACTGATATAATTCTATACCGTTAACGATATGCAAAAAAGCCAATACATATGAAACTTTTGGGATGATAATATGAACTCATTTTCAGAAAACGAAAAAGCCCTGTGTGCTAAAGCAGACGAGCTTTGTGCAACAGACTTAGACGGTGCTCACAGATTTATCGGCAATCTTATTGCAGAATGTACGCCTGAACAGAAAAGTTCAAAGGTTCAGTCCGCAGCACTCTCGAGAATATGTTGCCGATTCCTGATGCACCGAAAGACAAAAAACCGTCTGGTAACTATTCTCACGCAGGACGTCGCATTGCGCACAGCAATTTTCGGTGAAATCAACACATATAAATACAGCCTCGTTTTCTTGCTCCGCCGTCTGCTCAGATTAAACGACCCTGTCCTGACGGATGAACTGCTTACACTCCTGAAAAACAACCCCTATAGGGACGACAGTGCAAAGGATTACTCCGACAGGTGGTCTTTTCAGTTTGTTATAAACGAAGCCCTCTGTGCACCTGATGACTATTTAAACCTGAGTGACGAAAACAAAAAAGTTATACAAAAATATACAACACCATCAGCTTAGCCGATGGTGTTGCTTAATGTTTTTTACAGCACTCTGATATTTTCGCAGCCTCTGACTCCAAGAAAATCAACCACTCGTTCACCGTTGAGTATGGCTTTGCTGCAAGGCTTTATATCAACAAAATTTTTAACTATTTCATCTTTTCCGCCCTGTGCAACAGCAATTATATCATCGATTTTTTCAGAGAAAACCGGCAGAAAATCATCGGGTGCAATCTCAAAATAATGAATCTCCGTCATCGCACGTGAAAAATTGAACCGAAACTTTCCGCAACGAACATCGGTTTCATAATATTCCGGATACGGCAGATGCATATTCAAACCGCTGAAGCTGTACGCAAATTCGATATAATAATGGTTGTCGAAAAAAGAACGGTGCAACCATACGGAAAGCGTTATTCCGTTATCGAATTTCTTATAAAAATTATCTCTTTTTTTTGTAAAATCTTTCTCCTTAAGCGTTTTTGCACAAACTTTGACAAATTCATTTCTGTTCATGACAAAGGCTCCCCAACCCTTTCATAACAATTTTTATTTTCTCTCTGATGTACATAAGAAAGTTCTCATCCCCATGAGTACTTCTATTTTCAAGAATAACACTGTTCTTTGTATTTTGTCAATAAAAAATAATATAATATAGTTTGCCCACAGGTCACAGACACCCATTTGTAAATTATTGTCTGTAATCTGTGGGGAACTTTATTTACGCAAAATTATGAAACCTTTAACTTCAGGCGGAGTTTATCCGAAATCATAGCGATAAACTCACTGTTTGTGGGCTTGCCACGGGAATTCTGAATCGTATATCCGAAGTATGAACTCAGAATATCAACATCACCTCTGTCCCATGCAACCTCAATAGCATGACGTATGGCTCTCTCTACACGGGATGCGGTTGTTTTGTAAGTTTTTGCAACCGTGGGATAAAGAAGTTTTGTAACCGAATTCATTATATCATCATCGTTAATCGCAAGAATTATGGCCTCACGCAGATACTGATAACCCTTTATATGTGCAGGCACTCCGATTTGATGCATTATCTCCGAAACCATCATCTCAAGACTTCTTTTTTCGCTGTTGATGCTCAATATGTTATCCTGTGTCCGTCCCGCTCCCGTGAGTTGCTGTATCCTTTCAACAAATACCTGTATATCAAACGGCTTTATGAAATAATAATCAGCTCCGCTCTCTATTATCTCCTGCTGAAGCCTGGCATTTGAATTGCCCGACGTAACCGTCACAAGCGGTCTCTTATCTGTTGCTGTTTTAAGTCCACCCAGCACTCCGATTGCATCCAGGCCCGGCATAAACGCATCTATCACCAGAACATCAGGCACATCGCCCTGCTTTATAAGCTTTATCACCTGTGCCCCGTCCTTTGGAACAAGATGCACCTCGAATCCGCTTGCACGCAATGCAGAGGCACAGCTTGCTCCAAATTCATTACCTTCTTCTGCTATCATGACCTTTAACATTTTTCCCATTTATAGTTCCTCCTGTTTTATTTTTCACATGGATTTTACCATTAATGGGAATAAATGTCAATAATTATTTGCCATTTTTTGGTATTTTTTTATTATGCCTACATCAGTCTTTTATATTTCGACAAAGTGTTTTTGTTTTCGACACGGGACATTCGTCTGATTTTTTCAGCCCAAATCACCTTAAGATGCAGCCTTTAATTTTTGCGATACTATTTTATCACTCTCATCTATCATCATCTGAGCAAAAATCGCATAACCCTGAGTCGGGTCGCTGATGAAAACATGCGTAACAGCTCCGACAAGCATTCCGTTTTGTACTATCGGACTTCCTGACATTCCCTGAACTATTCCGCCTGTTTTTTCGAGCAGCTCCTTATCCGTAACCTTGATAACCATATTGCGTTGCTGTTCTGTTTTTGAATAAATCTTCGTTATTTCGATATCATAATACTGCGGTCCGTTATCGTCTACAGTCGACACTATCTGTGCTTTTCCCTCTTTCACTTCATCGACAAGAGCCACGGGAACAGCCTTTCTTGACGGCAGACTTTCATACGCACCGTATATACCCTTATCGCAATTTTGATACAGCTGGCCTATATCACCGTGAGTAAACACTCCGCAAAGCTCACCCGGTGTGCCCTGAGTACCTTTATAGCATCCCTTAACGCAGGCATTAACCGCATCTCCGCCCGAGATAACAAGCCGCTCTCCTGTATCAACATCACAAACCGCATGGCCCAAGCCTGCAAACATACCGTTTTTTTCGTCATAAAAAGTCATTGTACCAATACCTGCCGAGCTGTCACGCACCCAGAGTCCCGCTTTCAGTTTGCCGTCGGACACGCTGCGTGCCGGCAAAAGAGTGACTGTCTTAACACTGTCACCCCTTTGAACAGAAAGCTCAATAGTTTCACCGTTGCTTTTTTCAACGGCACTCGCTATATCGTTGTTACGGCTGACCGGCAGGCCGTTTATTTTCAAAATTATATCTCCTTTTTTAATGCCCGCTCTCTGTGCCGGATTAACTAAACCTTTATCGGTTTGCACATCGTCACAACCGACAACAAGTACGCCTTTCGTATAAAGCCTTATTCCGAAAATATTTCCTCCGAGCGTTACATAGCGTCGCTGGGTGACCGTAACCTTAGCGGTCTTTACGGGAAACAGGCCGAAAGCACTGACATTCAGTTCATACTCGCCGTCTTTATCCCCGTTCATCTCTTGACTGTCCACCGAAAAAACCGCATCCTCAACTTTCGGCTCGCTTCCGGAAGCCACATAATATTCGTCCGGCAACTCAATTAAACCGTAGGCTATTGACGAAAAAATGCCAACTGCAAAAATCAACGCAAATACGCTCAATGTTTTAAAAAACCTTTTCATCATTCACCTCCCAAAAAATTTTTGTCCGTTTTTCGGACATTAATACTTTTGCCGTTTGAGGTGATAATATTGTAGGAAAAAGTGAACGACGTTGAAAATAAACGCTTGTTTGTTTTTACCTGAAAATAAAAAACGCACAGCAAAGTGCTGTGCGGAAAAATTTGGTTTTTTATTATTTCTCTGCTTGTACTTTTGTAAGTCCAAGTGTCAGATTGAGGTCTGAACTGCTCAAAGTCAGTACTTCGTCCTCATATGTCGCAGTAAAAGTAAGATTAACATCTATAAATGAAATGTTAATCGGAGTGTTGGGAACAAAGGTTATCTGTGCAGGCTCTTTTTCAATATCAAGATTATATGTACCATCAGCTTTAAGTTCTATCGGAAATCCCAAAGCTTTTACGCTGCCAAAATCGAAAGTAGCAGTTCCATCCTCTCTGAATTCAACACTTGCAGTATTATCGGCATTAGTCCATTTTCCGACAATCACCTTATCAAGACTTGCCTGACAACCTGCAAATACACAAGCCGCGACCGCAATTACCAATACAACCGCTAAAATTCTTACCGCTTTCTTCATTCAATCCACCTATCCTTTCTTTTATAAAAATACTTTTTCTTCACCCTTATTATATCACGCCGTGTCATATTTTGTCTATAAATAAAACAGATTGCATCATGGGATGCAATCTGCTTCATTTTAATTAATCAAAAAATACAACCTTGTTATTGTGTCCGCTCTCAAAGATAGCTTCAACAAGTTTCATCAGACGACGCTGCTGGTCGTGAGTAACTATCTGCTCCTCTTCGCCTCTTACTGCTGCAAATACGTTCTCATAGAACTGCGTCCAGCGTGAATCGACTTTCGGAAGCTCGTAGCGTTTTATAGTGTCGTCAGTTCTGGGAGCCATAGTCTTTGTAAGTCCTACGCCTGCAAGAATCGGCACTGCATCACGGTTCTCCCAATCGGAAACCTTGACAATTTCACCGTTTACATCCCAATCTGTTACAACCGCTGAACCGTTTTCGCCAAGAATGTACCAGCGAGGCAACTCAATAAAGTTGCTGGTCGTAACCTCAACGTAAATTGAGAGGTCGCCCTCAAAAATAAGAGTGGTCCTGAAACCGTCATCACAATCTTCGTTTGTAACATTTGTAAGTTCGGCATAAACAGAGATAAGCTTCCTGCCCTCGCCTATCTGAAGAGCCTGATCAAGCAAATGGATGCCCCAATCAAGCACCATTCCGCCGCCGTGTTTTTTCTTGTTTCTCCAGTCACCGGGAATACCTCTTGAGCCCTGAACCCTTGACTCGATACGGAACACCTTGCCAAGGCTGTTGTCGTCAATAATCTTGCGTATGCACTTATAATCGGGATCCCATCGTCTGTTCTGGTGAACGGTGAAAAGTTTTTGGTATTTCTCGGATGCGGCAATCATATCCTCAAGCTCCTGCGAATCCATTGCGACAGGCTTTTCGGAAATAACATTTTTTCCTGCCGCCATAGCCGCAATAGCTATCTCCTTGTGAACATCGTTAGGTGTCGCAACAGTTACAAGGTCTATACGCTCGTCAGCCAGCAACTCCTCACGGGATGAGAATGCGTGTATTCCCTTTGACTCAGCAACTTTACAACGTTCAGGATTTATATCATAAATTCCTATAAGCTCGGCTATATCCTCAAACTTCTCCATTTGTGAAGCGTGCCAACTGCCCATTCCGCCATATCCTATAACGGCAAATCCTATCTTTTTATTTTTATCCATTATCTTTTACTCCCAAGTAAACTATTTTTTCAGACGAATCACACCCACCACATATCGCCGGTGCTCTGGGTAATAAGAACATCCTTAAGAAGTGATGCTGCTTTTGTAAGGCCCTCATCCTGGCTCATGAGCGAATCCTCGTGCTCAATGCTTATAGCATAGTCGTAGCCGACAAGACGAAGGTTGGAAATAATATCTTTCCAATAAGAATAATCGTTGCCGTAGCCCACTGAACGGAATATCCATGAACGGTTTATCTCGTCAGAATACGGCTTTGTATCAAGCACACCGTTAACAGCGGTGTTATACTTGTCAATCTTTGTATCTTTTGCATGGAAGTGGAAAATCGCATCGCCGAGTTTTCTGATACATGCAATAGGATCCATACCCTGCCAAATAAGGTGGCTCGGATCAAAGTTCGCACCGATTTCAGGGCCTACTGCCTCACGGAGTCTCAAAAGGCTCTCGCAGTTATATACGCAGAAACCGGGGTGAAGCTCAAGAGCTATCTTATTGACACCGTGCTCCTTTGCAAATGCCACAAGGTCTTTCCAATAAGGAATGAGAACCTCGTTCCACTGCCACTCAAGAATCTCCGAAAAATCGTTGGGCCAAGGACAGACTACCCAGTTGGGATACTTTGCTCCCTCATGGTCGCCGGGGCAACCCGAAAATGTGTTTATCTGATGAAGTCCGAGTTTCTCGGCAAGAAGAATTGTGTTTCTGATTGTTCTGTCAAACTCTGCCGCAATCTCCTTATTTGGATGTACGGGGTTGCCGTGACAGCTCAGGGCACTTATCTCAAGGCCGTACTTAGCAACAGTTGCCTTGAATTCTTCGAGTTTTGCCTCATCGTTCAAAAGGATGTCCGGGTCAGCATGTGAGTTGCCCGGATAACCGCCGCAACCTATCTCCACCATCTCAATTCCTCTTGATTTAAAATATGCAAGTGCCTCATCGAGCGGTAAATTGCCCAAAAGGCAGGTGAAAACGCCTAATTTCATGTGCTTATCTCCTTTCAGACAAGTGTTTTAAGATATTTTATGCTTCTTGCGATGTCCTCTAATCCTGTGGGTACGGGATCATCGTTTTCAACTATCAGCCACTCTATACCGATATCTTTAGCCGCTTTGACAACTTTAGCTATATCACAGTCACCCTCGCCCAATGCCAAAGGATCACCGTCGATGCCGTCCTTGACGTGCAGGTGGACTATCTTATCCTTATTCTCAGTTATAAGCTTATAGTTATCCTGTCCTGCGTGGTGGCTCCAATATGTATCTATCTCCAACCAACAGACATCTTTAAGCGCATCAAACGGATAAACTCCGTCCTTATTTGGCTCGAACTCGTCGGAGTGGTTATGATAATAAAGCTTCATACCCTGCTCCTCGGCTACAGGCAATGCCTTCTTGAGAATCTCACAGGTGTTTCTGAGTTTTGCAGGTGTATTGTGCGGCGCTCCGCCCATACCCATTGTTGCCATACCGAGCGTTTTGCAATACTCAATAGTTTCCATAAGCTTCCTGGGCTTGTAATTTTTAATATCCATGTGCGTGCCGACTGCGACAAGGCCTGCATCATCCAGAGCCTTTCGAAGTACATCTGCAGGCAAGTCAAAATATCCGGCAAATTCAACACCGTCATAGCCTAAAGCCTTGACCTTCGGAAGAATAGCCAAAAGGTCATCTCCGTTATCTATATGATCGCGTACAGAATAAAGCTGAACAGCAATTTTCATCTGTGTATACCTCTCAAAAATAGGTTATCAGTCAAAATATACGGGCTTGCCTGTCTTTGAGGACTCATAAATAGCCTCAAGAATCTGAGTAACAACAAGTGCCTGCTCGGGCTTTGTTCTGACTTCTGTGTCATTGAGAACAGCGTCAACAAATGCTCTTGCCTCAAGCTCTGACGGGTCGTCACTTGCTCCGTCATAGAAAGCTGCTCCGCCTGCTTCAAAGTTCGGAGTCTCTATGCACTGACGTCCGTATTTTACATAGTTCAAACGAAGTCCGTCAAGCATATCTGCACCTGCTTTGTCACCGCAAAGATATGTAATAGCCTCTCTCGGGTCTGCAAGATTGAGTGCCCAGCTTGCTTCAACAGAAATTGTAGCACCGTTCTCCATTGTAACAAATCCGAATGCCGAATCCTCAACTGTATACTTTTCAGGATCCCACTCGCCCCATGCGTTACCTGATCTCTTCTGGTCGCCAAGCTTCTTATATACGTTACCTACAACCATCTTCGGCTTGTAGTTATCCATCATCCAGAGTGTAAGGTCGAGAGCATGTGTACCAATGTCGATAAGCGGACCGCCGCCCTGCTCATACTCGTTGAGGAATACGCCCCAAGTCGGAACGGCTCTGCGACGAAGTGCAATAGCTCTACCGTAGTAAATCTCACCGAGATCGCCGTTTTCGCAAGCCTCTTTGAGGTAAAGAGAGTCTGCTCTCCAACGTGACTGATAGCCGATTGTCAGCTTCTTGCCTGTACGCTCAGCAGCCTCGCACATAGCCTTTGCTTCCGCATATGTCTTTGCCATGGGCTTCTCGCACATAACATGTTTGTCTGCCTCAAGTGCATCGATTGTAATAAATGCGTGAGAGCGGTTGGGTGTACAGACGTGAACGGTATCAATAGTCTTATCTTTGAGAAGCTCTTTATAGTCTGTATAAACCTTAGCGTCCTCAACGCCGTACTTCTCGGCAGCCTTAACAGCTCTTTCCTCAATAATATCGCAGAATGCTACCATTTCAACCTCTGCTATCTTCTTAAGTGCAGGCATATGCTTTCCGTTAGCAATTCCGCCGCAACCGATAATACCTACTCTTAACTTTCTTTCCATAAAAACAACTCCTATGAAATTCTTTAATCGGGACTCATCCCATTTAACATTTATTATAATAGATTGAACGAATAGTTCAATAAAAAATGAGAGAAAGTTTTTCAAACTGCGTACCAAAATTCGCTCGCCATATTTAGCTAAAATGCACAAAAGCTTAAAATGCTCACCACACGTTCTCATTTTTTAACAAAATAACCCGTTTTTATTAAGACTTTATTCACAGCGGCTTAATAAAAAAAGGTTATCATAACCTTGCGCAAACGAAGGAACCGCACCTTCAAAAAGCGTGGTGTCTGAACGTCAGGCATCTACCCCTCCTCAAATCAGATGCTGAAAGTTGCATCAAACCCCTCATTGTGAAAAAGCCACGGTAAGGCTGACGCCTACCGTGTTTTTTTCTATCCCTTTCAAATCGTCACAGCGTATAATTTTGTTTTTTGCGGACAAAAATAACTTTGAAAATCTTACCGCAAAAATTATATGCGGAGAAACGAGGCAGATATGATAGATAATTCATATAACAAGAAGAACTTCTTCAAATCAAAAGGTCTTTACATTGCAATTGCCCTGTGTATAGTTGCCGCAGGTGCAGGCGTCTGGGGAGCTGTCAACGGCTCAATGAATGTAAAAGACGGTAACACAGACACCACCGCCGAGAGCACAACAATCAATTGGAACATCAGCTACACTGAAGTTTTAACATCGGATGAAACCGAGGCCAACAACCCAGTAAAGAATGTTCCCGACACCAGAGAAAACACTACAAAAAAAGCAGAGCAGACTACTGAAAACAGCAAAAACACTCCCTATACAGGATATTTTGCATTACCAATGGGCACAAACATCACCAAAGATTACAGTGCAGGAAATATGGTCAAAAATAAAACCACAAACGACTGGCGTGCACACTCGGGCATCGACTTTGGCGGTTCAAAAGGCAACGACGTGCTGGCAATTCAGGACGGCACTGTAAGGAAAGTATACAAGGATTCGCTATGGGGTAATGTTGTTGAAATCGACCACGGCAAAAATCTTACAGCCAGGTACTGCGGACTTGCAGACAACTCGCTCCCGAAAGTCGGTGCAAAAGTCAAGCAGTTTGACCACATCGGAACTTTAGGCGAAATTCCCGTTGAGGCCGCAGACGGAGAGCATCTGCACCTTGAAATAACGGTTGACGGGAAAATTGTCGACCCTCTCGAAGCCATGAACAAGCTCGGTGACGCTGAAACAGCTACTGAGCACACAACCAAAGCACAATAAAAACCGATGTAAAAGAATTACCTCTGTTCTTTTATAAAAAATCTTTATACGTGTATATTTCAAGCATTGCACAAAACACAAAAGCATGATACTATAAATAAAAAGCAATGCCACACACGTGTCTAAAACCAGAACAAACACTAACGGTATCAATCTCTCTGCAACGTTTGGCGGAGAGATTGGTATCGCCATATAATCGGAGGTAATCATGGAAATACGCCTTATAACACCTGACGAAGTAACTGACTTTTTAAAGGTTTCATCGGCATCGTTCATTTGGAATTTTGATCCCGCAGTTGACAACAAAATAGATGTGCCCGTCATGGCAGCTTTTCATGAAGGCAAACTAATTGCAGGTATTGAAATGCCAACCTTTGAAAGCCATTACTGTGGCAATTTTCTTAAAACTATCGGTATCGGTGGAGTTTGCTCACTGCCCGAAAGCCGCAGAATGGGTGCTGTCAGAGCGATTTTTGACGAAGTCGGCAAAACAGCACAAGAAAACGGTTGGGCAATGGGATTCCTCTATCCTTTCTCTGTTTCCTACTATGAAAAGTTCGGATATGCGTATACAAACCGTCTGCTTTCAATAACTGTTCCCTTTGAAAATATGAGTCATATTCCGTGCAACACAGATGTAATCCCTTATTCAGCGGAACACTTTGAGGAGTTGAGCGCTCTGCACGCAAAATGTGCCCTCAAAGAAAACCTTGTAACACTCCGTAACGAAAGAAAGTGTTTCTGCGAAACTTCTCTTGAAAAGTGCGAATATACATATTTCCGACGCAATGCTTCAGGAGAGGCCGACGGATATGTGTGTTTCAAGGTTGACAGAGCAAGCGGTAACCTTACCGTTGCAGATCTTTATTTCCTTAGCCTTGAAGCACTTTACGGGCTGATCGGTTTTCTTCGTAACTATGACGGCATTGTCAAACGTATAATTGTTCACAAGCAATACCCGGGTTCACCCTTTGCCTGCATTGCTGACAGAATTACAGGCGTGACCTATACAGATGGTGGCTGTGCCGCGGGCAGAATTTACGACATGAAGAAAATTCTTGAGAGCAATGCTTATCCGGAAAAATACGGTAGCTTCCGCCTTTTGAGCCTTGATGAATTTGAACAGAATTCAGGTGTTTTCGAAGTCGAATATCAAAACGGCAAGGCTAACGTTACTCGCAAAAACGGCGGGGATTATGATATTTCACTCACTCCTACAGCAGCCGCAAGATTACTGCTTTCCGGCGAGGGACACACCGCCGAAACTGCCGTATACATTAACGGCACCGAAATCAAAGGAGATGCAAGCGACTTCTTCACAGCATTCCCACACCGTCCCACACGCTTTACCGACAATTTTTAAAATACGGGGCTATTGAAGGGCGGCCTCACAAAGGGATATCAGCTTTCCTACATCAATATAGCTACAAAAAAGAGCCTGACATATTAATGTCAGGCTCAAATATTTTTAATCCCTTTAATCTAATCAGAATTGCTATTTAACGCTTATAATCCCGCCGCCGAGCACTGTATCACCGTCATAAAACGCCGCAAACTGTCCCGGGGTTACCGAGCGTTGTGCCTCATCAAATCGAACAAGCAGAGTGCCGTTCTCAGTCGGTGTCACCGTCGCCTGTGCCGCAGGTGCTCTGAACCTAATCTTTACTTGCACCGTGAATTCCTTTTCAGGCACGCACCCTGAAATCCAATTTATATTTTCTACCGTAAATCCGTCGGAATACTGTGCACCGCACTCACCGAGGACAACACGGTTTTTATCCGCATCCAACCGAGTGACGAACATCGGTCTTCCAAAAGCTCCAAGTCCTTTGCGCTGGCCAACCGTATAGTTCATAATACCCTTATGTCTGCCGATAATATTGCCATCGGTGTCAACAAAGTCGCCCTCGCCACGGTCTTTGAGACCGAGGGAGCCTATAAAACCGACATAGTTATTGTCGGGTATAAAGCAGACCTCCTGGCTGTCTTTCTTCTGGGAAACGTGCAGGCCATACTGCTGTGCAAGAGAGCGTATCTCAATTTTCTCCATACCGTCAAGCGGAAACATTGCGTGTGAGAGCTGAAACTGTGAGAGCATACACAGAAAATAGCTTTGGTCTTTTGCTGATGCGGACCGTTTGAGAAGCGTTTTTCCGCCCACTCTTTCGAGTGAAGCATAGTGACCCGTAGCCAGAAAATCCGCTCCGTTTTCCAATGCGTAATCTAGCATTGCACCAAACTTTATCTCTCTGTTGCATACAACACACGGATTAGGAGTTGCACCATGCAGATATTCGTTTGCAAAGTAGTCAATGACCTTTTCTTTGAACGCTTCGCGCAAATCCAACACATGAAGTTTTATTCCTATGCTCTCTGCTGCTCTCTGTGCATCCCTGATATCTTCGTCCGCCAAAGCTTCGGGTTTTAAGCGCAAGGTTACGCCTTCAACATGATAGCCCTGCTCTTTGAGCATGACAGCCGCTACAGAACTGTCCACTCCTCCGCTCATCCCGACAAATACCGTCTGCATCTCACACCTCCCGTAAAGCTTGATTTAACAAGCTTATTTTAACACATATATAAAAAAAATTCACCTGTTTGTGCCAAAAATAAACCTATTTTTACTTGCAGAGTCAAAAAAAAGATAGTATAATAATAATATATTATATATTGAGGGATTTTGCGCTCCAAACTTATCTGTGCGTGACGCTGCAGTCGGTTCGCAACACAGTTTCTGTTTCAAACCGCTGCACTGCGTTTTTTCTGAAATCAACATGATTTCGACGCCAATACTTTTTGAGCACCTAAGGGAGGATTTTGTTTTGTCCGTCGATTTACACTGCCATACCAAGCTTTCAAACAGTTCAATGGGCATCGATGATGTTGTCATCCTCGCAAAGAAAAGAGGGGTAGACACCATCGCTATCGCCGACCATGACTGTCAGGCCGGCTCTGTAAGAGGTAAGATTATCGCTGCTCGCCGCGGCGTTACTGTTATACCCGGTGTTGAGCTCTCCGCAATAGACGATAAAACCGGTCGCCAGGTACATATTCTGTGCTACCATTGCGACAGCCCGGACAGGCTTGAGGAGCTGTGTCACAAAAACTCTGCCGCTCGCAAAAAAGCGGGGCAGTATATGATTCTCAAAGCCGCACAGCGCTATCCCATAACAGCTGAGCTTGTTATGAAATGTGCTTCCGGTTCAACCGGAATATTTGAAGAGCACATCATGCACGCCCTTATGGAATGCGGACTTACCCAAGACCTTCACGGTGAGCTGTACGAGGAGCTCTTCTCTCCCGACAGTCCCACCAACATTATAGTCGAGCCTAAGTTCGAGCCCGTCTCTCAAGTTATAGAAGCTATACACGGTGCAGGTGGCATTGCCGTTCTTGCACACCCCTATAAATACAACAGCGTTGATTCTCTTGACTATTATGTGTCTCTCGGTCTTGACGGAATTGAAGTGTGGTGCCCGTCAAACACACCCGAACAGCAGGAGTTTTTACTCGAATATGCAAAAGCAAAAAAACTCCTCACAGTCGGTGGCTCTGATTTCTGCGGAATGTATAATAACGGCATTATCAGCATCGGCGATTTTGCTACCCCTGCAGAAAGCCTGAAAGCTCTCAACGACTACAAGGCCGCACTTAAAAAGAATTCACGCTGAACTGATTAAAGGATGATGTCTATGCCTTATAACGAGGACCGTGATGTAAAAGTTTTTTATCCCTCAGGCGACAAAAAACGCAACTCGGAAAAAGATATTCTTCAGATTGCAGAAATTCTGGACAGTCAACGAAGCAACGGAAATCTTCTGCTGGCCCGAAAACTCGGTGAACACATTGCGGATATCAGACCCGAAAATGCCGGTGAACTTGACGGCATTGATCTTGAAGCGTCAGGAATTTATGTGGATAAGCTCACATCAAATGTTCTGTATCAAATCCGTGTCCTTATGACTTTCGCCGCACAAATAACCCTGCATTCAGTTCTGCCGTCCGTACTCTCCTCTGAGGCCGTCAACATAATGTATAACAAGATGCGAGACAGGTCCGAGGCTTTCTACGACAACCTTACAGACGGAACATCTTTTTCTTTCTATTATCTTGCAATCAGAAAAGGTGTTAATATAGAGGAAAATATCGGCAAGAATTTCGCAATGCTTTGTGCTGATGAAGATGACGGGGAGCTTATAACCCTCGGAAAAACAGTTTATACACTGACAGACAAGTATATAAGAGAGCTTGTTGAGAGCTACAACTTCAAAATTTAACATCAGCAGCACGATGAAGGGCAGCCTTACATCGTGCTGTTTTTATTTTTTAAAGGTAACGCCCTGCGGTATGCTGACACATACCGCAGGGCGTTAATTTCATTATTCTGTCAAAATCACAGGAAAACTTTCTTCCTTGAAAATTATTCTCAGTAATTTCTATGTGAGTCCGCCTTATGCTTCGTTCTTTCTCTTCTCAAAGCAAGCGCTACAATAAACAGGCTTGTCCTCACGGGGCTTGAAAGGAACCTTTGCAACTCCCCCGCAATGATCGCAGACCGCTTCGAACATAGCATTATTCTTCTTGGCCTGGCGGCAAGCTTTGCAGCGTTGCGGCTCATTTACAAAGCCTTTTTCAGCATAGAACTCCTGCTCTCCGGCCGTGAAAACGAATTCCTGATTGCAGTCCTTGCAGATGAGAGTTTTGTCTTCGTACATTTTTACTAACCTCGCTTGAAAATATTTTTTGCCCTTGGACGGAATCGCACCGCCACCTTTGTTTTACAACGCTCTGCTTTAAGCTACGTGGGCATAATAACATAATTACTGAGTAAGCTTTTTCCGTGCACGCATCAGTGCATTATCAACAGCTTTTGCAGTGGTGTTGAGCTTCAAAGCTATGTCATCATAGCTCAGACCTTTCACTCTATAGAGCAATGCGTTCTTTTCAAACTCACTCAACCTTTCATCGAGCAATGCACGCAAGCTCAACATATCCTCATGCTCAGAAAAAATCTCCTGGGGGTCCGACGAATAGTCATGCATATTTTTCTGCTCATCCTCGAGCGAAGAAACCATCTCGGGAGGAATATTTTTTTGCGAACGGCCACGGCGAAGCATGGACACTATGCGGTTGTTGATGCACACACCGGCATAGGTTTTAAAAGAGGCTTCCCTTTCGGGATTGTAGGTGTTAACGGCAGTTATGAAACCGAGCATGCCCTCCTGCAAAAGGTCCTCCTTTTGCAAATCCGTACAGTCATACATTGCGGCTTTTGCTCCTGCCAGAGGCATAATCCGATTTATGAGTTCGGCCATAGCCTTATCATTGCCCGCAGCCGCCAACTCACAGAGCTGTTCATCACTCAGATTCTGCACACTGCGTTCCATTAATCCACCTCTGCAACTACTTCAATCTTACCCATTTTTTATCATATCCAATTTTTTCATGTTTGTCAACAATTATTTTAAAAGCTTTATGATGCTTTTTGTTGCACTCGTCAAAGTCTATATCTGCGACGCACGTTTTATAACAGCCTTACCGTACTTGTCCCTCAACTCGTCCACACGGGCACCGAGTTCCTCCATCTTATCCGAATGTTCCTCATCGGCATCAAAAGAAAGCTGTATGCCTATATCCTCCTGTGTCAAATCCCCTGCCGTTATACCTATAAGTCTCACGGGATTTTTAATCGCCCTATTCTCTTCAATAAGCTCCATACCGGCTTTAATCAGCTCATCCGCAACACGTGTAGGCCTCGTAAGACGTTTCTGATACTGCTTTACATTGAACAGATTGTCCTTTATCTGAATCTGAACAGAGCAAGCAAACAGCTTCTCCCGCCTCAGGCGGGTGGATATGTCATCCGCAAGCGATGTCATAACGCTCTTAAGATATGACACATCCGTTGTGTCTTCGCCAAGAGTCATACTCCGTCCGATACTCTTCGGAAGCGGTTCCTCACCGTATCGCAAAACAGGCTCGTTTTCCAATCCCAAAGCCGCTTTCCGCAATGCCTCACCATGTTTTCCGAGCAGTTTTTTCATCAGCTCCTCGGGTGCCGAGGCAAGGTCACCTATGGTAAATATACCAACCGATGACAGCTTTAACCTTGTGCTCTCACCGACTCCCATAAGCTCCGAAACAGGACGGTTATACAGCTTATCTCTAAAATTGTCTGCTCCCACTACAAAAATACCGTCAGGCTTATTTACATCACTTGCAAGCTTTGCAAAAAATTTATTAAAACTCACTCCGACCGACACTGTTATACCGAGCTCGTTTTTCATATCAGCCTGAATCTTCTTTGCTATCTGCTCACCCGTACCGAAAAGCCGTGTACTGCCCGTAACGTCAAGCCAACATTCATCTATACTGAAAGCCTCGACCAAATCAGTATAGCGCAAATATATTTCCCGTGCTTTTACGGAAAACTCCCGATATTTTGCCATTTGCGGAGGTACCGTTACAAGTTGAGGACATTTTTGTCTCGCCTGCCAGACCGTTTCTGCGGTTTTAATTCCCGCTTTTTTTGCAAGCTGATTTTTTGCAAGCACTACTCCATGCCTTTCACTCTCACTTCCGCACACTATCATAGGCACGGTTTTAAGCTCCGGACGGAACACACATTCCACCGAAGCAAAAAAATTATCCAAATCACAATGAAGAATTATTCTCTCTTTCAAGCTGTTCACTCCAAACATTTGTTCGGTTTATATTATAAACAGTTTATCAAAATTAGTCAAGCTCAATTTTTGCCTGTAATAAAAGAAAGCCGTCAATCCAACAATAAAAACAGAATATCAAACGGGCGGTGAAAATTTTGTCAAACAACAGGCAGATATCAAAAATAAAAAAGCTGTGGTCAATTGTTGCCATTCTCGCCCTTGGATTGATTTTCATCGTCATTGCATCCTTTAGTGCAAATTCAGACAAAGCGGTTTCGGGACTCGGCTCAAGAGGAAACGATGTGCTTTTGATTCAGCAGAGGCTCTGTCAGCTCGGATTCTATGACGGCGAGGAAAACGGCATATTCACCCTTGAAACACAGAGGGCACTGCTTGAATTTCAACACGAAAACGGGCTTGACGGCACAGGAAAAGCGGATACTAAAACCCGAAACAAACTCGGTTTGGGACAAGCTCCCCTGTCAGAATACAGCGACGCCGAACTGTTGGCTCGGTTTATTGAATGGAAGGCAGGCAGCGGCAATTATATTGACAAAGTAACTGCCGGTGCCATTGTGCTCAACCGCATGGCAGATGACAAATATCCCGATACAGTTGCCGGAGTTGTTTTCCAGAACGGCGAATTCAACGGTTTTGCCACCGCAGTATATAAATCCAACCCCACACAATCCTCAATAAAGGCCGCCGAAGACTGTCTCAGCGGCACAGACCCCACCGGCGGAAAAACCGATTTTTAAATTAAAGCCAAAAGCGACTTGCACAGGTTAAATCCTGCACGAGCCGCTTTCTTATCATTCAGTTTTTATTCGAATGCATCTGCAATTAATCTAACAAGCTCGACAACAATAGCGTAAACCTTCGTTCCCTTAAACCAGCAGGCAATCTTTTCAAAGCATGTGGTATCATCTTCTTCAAACTCAATAGGCTCGCTTCCATCATCGATAATAAAGGCCTGTGAAACACAGATACCGCCCTCGCCAAAAAGCTCTGCTCTTACATATTGGAAGTCCTCTGCACCTGAAACCTTATCAAGGTCAAGAACAACAGTTGAGTTGTTCGCATCAACAGAAGTCTTTGAAATAACCTTGCCGTTGGCAATCCACTGAACAGTATAGCTGTCCTTAACCGAAACAGTTATCTTATGTCCGTCAACAGCTATATTTGTAAACATAGGATAGGGCAAGCCCTCATTCATAACATCGTATTCCTTTTCGGGACCGATAATATCATTTGCTCTGAGTTTTCTTGTTATTCCAAAGAAAGCTCCGTTTTGCATAGTCTTTTTGATGTTCTCAACATTGTTCTCTTCCATCATAAACACGCTGAAAGAAGAGTCAACCGTTGCCGTCCAGTGAGCATCCGTGTTGCTGAAACCTATAACATTTTTACCGTAGGGCAAGCAATACATAAGAAGGTTATCCCAGAGAATTCTGTCATAGCCCGTTGTGCCGTTTCTTTCGTTGAAAACTTCCATTCCCAGACAGCTGTCATACTTAAGAATAAGGTCACCAAAGAAAGCAATCTTTTCAGGGTCGTTTACAACATCGGGATTGGAGTTGCTGTCAAGCCAATCTCCGGGGTGATTAATATGAGAAAGACCACCGTTCTCATCAATGAACTTAAGAGCCTGGTCATATCCTCGCTCATTTTCCGCTCCGGCAAAACCGTTGCCAACATCAGAAGGCAGGAAGAATCCGTTAACATGGTTTTTGGTAAGAGAGAGATTGTTAAACTCATTAGCACCAAGAACAGGAACCATCTTTTTGCCTCTGACTGTTCCGTCATAAAGAGGATATGTTCCGTTTTTTATGCTTTCATACTCTTCATCCGTAAGATGCTCAAAAGGATTATCAATAATCGGCTGATAAGTATACAGAAGCTGTTTATCTGGTTCTTTATTCCAATCAACACCCGTTATGCCGTGATCGGAAATCGCAAGAAAATCATAGTCCTGGTTATATGCCTCCTTGACCATAACCGGAAGCGTGTCTTCAGCATCACTGTAAGTTGTGTGCGAATGAAGAGAGCCTTTATAAGCTCCCCACGCATTCTCCCCGTCCCATACAACCTCTGCATAAGGCGAAACAATAGTGTAATCTCCGCTTGCTGTTGCACTGACAGCAAAAACGCCGAGATTCATAACCATTAGTGTTGCGAGCAAAACACTTAACGCTTTCTTAAATGCTTTCACTTTTTTGCCTCCCAATAAAAATTTTTACATTTTTATTTAACCAAAAATCAGATTAAAAGTCAATATTTTTAGGTATGCAAGCACTCTAAAACCGTTTGAACAATAAAGCAAAAAGCGGCTTGCACCGGGTGTTGCAAACCGCTTTTATTTTTATATAAATACCTGCCGTTTTCTTTATTTCTGATTATAGAACACGCAGAAAGCCTTGTATGCCATATAGACGTCAAGCTTTGCAATCTGTTCAAACGGGGCATGCATCGAAAGCACAGGCACTCCAACATCAACAACATCTATGCCCAGATGTGCCACATACTTTGCGACTGTTCCGCCGCCGCCCTCGTCAACCTTACCGAGTTCTCCTATCTGCCAGACAACACCGCTGTCATCAAAGAGCTTACGCAATTTACCCATAAACTCGGCGTTGGCATCCGATGTGTCGGACTTACCTCGAGAGCCCGTATACTTTGTAACAACTATGCCGCGGTTAAACATTGCGGCATTGAGTCTGTCATGAACAGAGGGGAAAGTCGGATCCAATGCAGCGTTGACGTCCGCCGAAAGACACTCGGATGCACGCAGAACATCTCTGCCCTCAAGGCCCTGAGTCTTTGCCAGATCCTCAATGAAAAACTGAAGAAACGCTGATGAAAGGCCCGTATTACCCTGACTGCCTGTCTCTTCCTTGTCCGCAAGAACAGTGACTGTAGTATACTCCGGAGTGGGACAGTCAATAGCCGCCATGAGTGCCGGATATGCACAAACTCTGTCGTCATGTCCGTAACCGCCGATTATACTGCGGTCAAAACCGATGTCGCTCACGGGCATCGCAGGAACAAGCTCCAGCTCTGCACTGAGGAAATCCTCTTCAACAATGCCATATTTTTCATTGAGAATATTTAAAATATTAAGCTTTACAAGCTCGCTTCCGCTGTCACTTCTGAACGGCAGGCTTCCGATAAGAATATTAAGTTCCTCACCCTTTATACCCTGGGAAAGAGTGCGCTTTGCCTGCTCACCTCCAAGATGCGGCAACAAATCGGTTATAACAAACTGCGGCTCGTCCTGCGTGTCGCCTATTGAAACAGTAACTTTTGAACCGTCTTTGCGGACGATAACTCCGTGAAGCGAAAGCGGTATTGTAGCCCACTGATACTTTTTGATTCCTCCGTAATAGTGAGTCTTGAGCATGGCAAGCTCAAGGTCCTCATACATCGGATTGGGCTTTAAATCAAGCCGTGGAGAATCAATGTGTGCAGCTGTAATCTTGACACCGTCGCTGAGCGGTCTTTTTCCGAAAACTGCAAGGACAAAGGCCTTTTCCTTTATATTGAAGAAAACCTTATCACCGCTCACATATGATTTTGACGAATCAAATTCTTCAAATCCGTTCTGTTCGGCAAGCTGTTGCGAAAAAGCTGTTACCTCACGCTCGGTTTTATAGTTCTGAAGAAAATCCTTATAGCCCTCGCACCAGTCAAAAGCCTTTTCTATCTCATCTTCATCCAATCTTAAAGCCGCATGTTTCGGAGATGCAAAAAGCTTTTCACGAAGCTCCTCTACAGGAGTTTTGTCATCCTTCATTTTATTTCATCCTTTCATCTTCAAGGTTTTGTATTTGTTTTTTCATATATCTTCACAGCACGCATAACTTTGCGTACGTAATGAGCCGTTTCGGGAATCGGTATGGTTGAAAGCTCCCTGCCGTCAGGCGAAATGCTTTTATCCAAAAGCCACTCATTAACCCTGCCACGGCCTGCATGATATGCAGCTACCGCGGTCTGAGTATCGCCAAATTCATCAAGCAGCAACCCCAAAAACACAGCTCCGTATTTTATTGACGTCTCTTCATCCTGAAGCTCGGTGATATCAAGTCGCTCTCCCGTCTTTGTCTGAAGCCACTCAAATGTTTCGGGTGTAATCTGTGTAAGCCCTACGGCTCCTGCCGAGGATACCGCATTGGGGTCAAACGAGCTTTCAGTGCGTATAACTGCCATAAGTAAATTATGAGGCACGTCATATTCAGCACTGTACTTTCCAACCAAATTATCATACTTTACGGGATAGGCAAATTTCACTGCGCTGATGCAGCAAACTGCACTGACACCGCAAACAAGAATCACAAAGCCCGTCAACAGTGCCACAAGCTTTATTTTAGCTTTAGCTCCCATAGCCTTTCAGCCTTCCACTTTTTCGGTTTTTTCCAGAGCGATGACTTTAAGCTGTTCAAGCAACTGAGCACAGTTTTTTTGCGTATCATCGCCAACACCGTTATTAATAATAATATCCGAATTTTTGCGGTAGTATTCCTCAGGCGGTTGAGCTGCCATTCTTTTCAAAATCTCAGAACGCTCGATTTTATCACGCTTTTCAAGTCTTTCCAATCTCTCTTGTTCAGGTGCACAGACGCAGATTATAACATCGCAGTCATACTTGAGCTCGCTTGCGTGAAGCACCGCCGCATCAAGCACCGCTATATCAAAACCATCATCCTGAGCCTGCTGTATTCTCTCACGTGCAAGCTGAGTTATTGCCGGATGCGTTATCGCACTGAGTGCCGCTGTATCCTCCGGGTTCTTAAATGCACGGCTTGCCAACAATCGGCGGTCGAGTGTGCCGTCGTCTCTGATGATATCCTCACCAAAACGCTCGGAAAGCTTTTCTAAAACGGGCGAACCCGGAAGCGTAATCTCCCGTGCAAGCACATCACAGTCAATTATACACACTCCGTTTTTACCGAGAAACTCAGCAATACTGCTTTTGCCGGCACCCGTCTGCCCCGTAAGCCCTGCTATACATATTTTCACAGCTCGATCACCTCAAATCCTGCCGCTCTGAGAAGTCTGTTGTAAACAGCTATTCCCACACCGTCAAGTGACGGGAATCGCACAAGTGCAAGTTCCATTCCCTCGGTATCAATACGCCTGAGTACATCAAACAGTTCTCTCGCCTGCTCCTGCGGACTGTCCGCATGACCGTATGAATATGCAGGAACGGAAAGCTCCTGCTCCTCTCCGTCAAAACACACGGCACAGACTTTTTCTTGCCGGTTTTGTGCAAACTTTGCAAAATTTTCAAGCGAACCTTTTACTATTATAACCCGGGCGTTCGGAGAATAATGTTTATATTTCATGCCCGGTGACAAAACCTTTTCATCTTTTTCCAATGCCTTAAAAACCGCTTTGTCAACCTCGACCTCACCCAGAACACTTTGGAGCTGTTCGTGTGTAATACCGCCGGGTCGAAGTATACGGGCAGTCTTTTGTGCCAATGTTATTACTGTGGACTCGACACCTACATCGCAACTTCCACCGTCAACAATTGCCGCAATCTTACCGTCCATATCGTCAAAGACATGTGCCGCTGTTGTCGGACTGGGCTTTCCCGAAGTATTAGCACTCGGAGCCGCCAACGGAAATCCGCAAGCTTTGATTATAGCCCGTGCTGTTGGGTGCGATGGCATCCTTACCGCAACCGTATCAAGACCTGCACTGACCTGTGCAGGAATCAAGTCACTTTTGGGCAAAATAATTGTAAGCGGACCGGGCCAGAATTTTTCAGCAAGTGCCTGTGCACGCTCATCGAAATCTTTGACAAGAGGTAAAATCTCCTGCATCTCTGATATGTGGACTATCAACGGATTGTCCTGAGGTCTGCCCTTGGCTAAAAATATCTTTTCTACTGCTTTGCCGTCAAGTGCATTCGCCGCCAGACCGTAAACCGTCTCTGTCGGTATCGCAACAAGCTCGCCGCTCTTTAAAAGCTCAGCCGCTTCCTGTATGCCCTTTTCTCCTGCATCTGCTCTTATAAATTTCGTATCCATAAAAATCTTCCCGTCGGTTATTCCGATTTCAGCTTCTCTGCGGTATCTGCCGTAATAAGTGCATCAATAACCTCATCAAGATCGCCGTTGAGAATCGCATCAAGTCTGTACAACGTAAGTCCTATGCGGTGATCACTCAGCCTTCCCTGAGGATAGTTATATGTGCGAATTCGCTCACTGCGGTCACCTGTACCTACCTGCGCACGGCGCTCACCTGCTATTGCATCGTTCTGTTTTTGCTGTTCCGCCTCAAGAATTCTTGAACGCAAAATCTTCATCGCACGGTCCTTGTTCTTAAACTGACTGCGTTCATCCTGACATTCAACAACCGTGCCCGTAGGCAGATGGGTTATTCTTATTGCAGACTCTGTCTTATTAACTTTCTGTCCGCCTGCACCACTGGAACGGAATGTATCTATCTGCAAATCTGCAGGGTTTATCTGAACATCGACCTCTTCCGCCTCAGGCAAAACCGCAACCGTAACGGTTGACGTATGAATTCTGCCCATACTTTCAGTCTCGGGGACACGTTGAACTCTGTGAACTCCGCTTTCAAACTTCAGGCGTGAATACGCTGCCTCACCTGTTATCATAAAGCTTATTTCCTTATATCCGCCAAGTTCAGTCTCATTTGCACTGAGAAGTTCTGTTTTCCAACCTCTTGTCTCTCCGTACATCGAGTACATTCTGAAAAGCACACCGGCAAACAGTGCCGCTTCCTCTCCGCCTGCACCGCCTCTTATCTCAACAATAACGTTTTTATCGTCATTCGGGTCACGTGGCAAAAGAAGAACTTTAAGCTCCTGCGAAGCTGTTTCCAAGGTTTCCTTTGATTCCTCAAACTCAAGCTGTGCAAGCTCTTTGAGTTCCTTATCAAGTCCGCCCTCATCAAGAAGTGTACGGGCTTCGTTCATAGCGTCATTAGCCGCTTTATATTCTCTGTATTTTTCAACAATGGGTGATAAGTGCTTAAGTTCCTGCATATATTTTTTGTAAAGCTCCATATCGGATACAACTTCACTCTTGCAGAGCTCCTCATTTATAAAATCAAATTTTTCTTCAACTTTTTTTAATTTATCCAGCATAATTTCCTCCGTGTGTAAAAACTAAAGTTTAGCAGTAACTTTTAACCGCTAACCCTCCTGGTCACGGATGATTCGCCTGATATTCTTTTCAACCTTAACTCGTGGAACCATTACCTCACGCGAACAGCCGACACAGCGAATACGAAAATCCATACCAATTCGAAGAACATCAAATTCGTTGCTGCCGCAAGGATGATTTTTCTTCATCACAAGCCTGTCGCCCACTCTGACATCCATATCCGCTTTCCTCCCTTTTAGCAAATCAATCTTTGAAGTATTATATCACCATTTTCACTTTTTGTACACCAATGCTTTAAATTTTGTGTGTTACACAGTTTCGATTTGATAAAAACAAATGTAGATGTAAACGGCTACGAAAGGACTGAACAGTTAATGAATACTTTTAAACCGGAAGGGGCATTGCTTCCAACCGCACAAAACATCAGAATCCTCAGCTCCGCCTCACTTTTAAGAGAGGCTTTCCATTCAGGCACGGTTTTGGAGGGGCGTGCAATTCTGTGCGATGCTCAACATAATCTGCATGTAGACCTGGGATGCATGAAGGGAATTATTCCTAAAAACGAGGGTGCCCTCGGAATTGAAGACGGCAGCGTCAGAGATATAGCCCTTATATCAAGAGTAAACAAATCCGTTATTTTCAAAATAACGGATTTTAAAACCGATGAAAACAGCGGCCAAACATATGCTCTTCTCAGCAGGCGGATTGTTCAGGAGGAATGCCGCAACCGTTACATCTCCTCGTTGTGCCCCGGAGATATAATTGACGCCTGTGTTACTCACCTGGAGCCATTCGGTGCATTTTGTGATGTAGGGGCAGGTTTAAGTGCCCTATTGCCAATTGACAGCATATCCGTTTCCAGAATTCCGCACCCGAACGCCCGTTTTTTTGTCGGTCAGAATATCCGTGCAATTGTCCGCTCTGTTGACAGTCAGGGTCGGCTCACATTAAGTCACAAAGAGCTTTTGGGAACTTGGGAGCAAAATGTAGAAACCTTAAGTGCCGGAGAAACAGTCCCCGGAATTGTACGCTCGGTTGAGAAATACGGTATTTTTGTGGAGCTGACACCAAATCTAGCCGGATTGGCTGAATACTGCGACGGAGTTAAGGTCGGAGACCACACAAGCGTCTATATCAAAAGCATCCTGCCCGACAGAATGAAAATAAAACTGATAATAGTTGATTCCTTTACCGCTGACTATCCGCCTGCCAAACTCCGCTATTTTACAGACAGCGACCATATAGATCGCTGGGTGTATTCACCGGATTGCTGCAACAAGGTCCTTGAAAGTGTTTTTATATAAAATAAAAAAATCCGGACGATCAATGATCGTCCGGACTGTTTTTCAGTTAAAACTGATTATGCTTCCTTCTTCTTGGAAACGAATGCAGCAGCAGCAGCAACTGAGAGAGCAGCGAAAGCAGCTATACCAGCAGTAGCACCTGTCTCAGGAACTTCTGTTGCGGGAGCTTCAGTCTCAGCCTCTGTAGCAGGAACTGTCTCTGCGGGCTTGTAACCATACCAGCCCATGATCTCCTTAACGAAGGGGATCTCAAGAAGCTTGTCGATGATGGACTCTCTATCTGTTCCGAAGAGGCCAGCAATACCATCGATGAAAGCGTTCATAAGCATAGCGGGAACCTCTGCAAGAGAGAAAGAGGGAGTGCCGCTCTCAGAACCGAAGAGAGGAGCGATAACATCAGCAAGACCTTCGATTGTAACCTTTGTCTCTTCATAAACGCCCTTGATTGTGTCAATGTCAACGTTTGCAAAGATCTGCTTGAAGATGTCAACGATCTCGCCAACTGTAACAGCAAGATCATCAGCAGGAGCAGCTGTTGTTGCTTCAGCTGTTGTTGCTTCAGCAGTTGTTGCTTCAGCTGTTGTTGCTTCAGCAGTTGTTGCCTCAGCTGTTGTTGTCTCGTCTGCAAATGCGATAGTGCCCATGGAGAGAACCATTACAAGTGCAAGTAAAATGCTTACAAGTTTCTTCATTTTTCTACAACCCTTTCTGATTTTAATAATATTAAAGTCGTTAGACTTTTGGGCAAATACGTGAACTTTACCATTCACTCTCTCAATTATACTCATCAATACAATTTTTGTCAAGTATATGACAGAAAATTTATATTTTTTTAGAAATCAATAATATTTCTTTGAGTTATTCGCCTGCGAGAGCAGTTGTGGTAGTTGTTGTTGCGGCCTGTGTAGTAGTTGTTGTTGCGGCCTGTGTTGTTGTGGTAGTAGCCGGTGTTGTCGGCTTTGCTGATGTAGAAGCAAGAATTGTTACGTTCTTCTTGTGCTGGATATAACGCCATACAAAAACAACATCGCTTCCGCTTACATAGTAAGTGTCGGGATTATATATGTTGTGCTCGCTTGCTGTGATCTTCTTGAATCCGTTTGCTTTGAAGGTATCGCCAACAATATTAGCCATCTCGGCATTGTCGAAGGTGATTCTTGCCTCCATGACAACTTCTGAACGGTTTGAGAAGTTCTTGAGTACTCCCGGAACAAATCCTGTGCTCCACCAGTGAAGCTCATACTTACGCTTGAAGAGCGGATTAAGAGTTCCGTCTTCTGCTGCACGGTAACAAACCATTTCCATGGGAAGAAGGTGGTCTGTAGCACAGTCAAAGTGGTCGAGTGCCGCATTTCCTGTTGAAGAAATCGGTGTGTTGTCATCCTTCTTGTAGAAGCCGATCTCACTTCCGATGAACATAAGGCCGTACTGACCCTTCCAAAGCTGGAGCATGTAGCCTGTGCCCTTGTAGTTGAACTTGATTCTTACTGTATCGTAATACATTACAGTAAAGCCTGCGCCGAAGTCATAAAGCGGATTGAATCCGAAGTTCTGCTGCCAGGAGTTGATGTCGTCAACATAGAAAAACTCACCGTTGGCATCATACTTGTACGAAAGAACAGAACCGTCATCAAGCTCGTCAAGGCCAAGGTTTGCTGCAATTGTAGGATCTGCATCGTAAAGCTGACCGAGAAGGTCGTTTGCCTTTTCCGCCTCTATTCTTGCCTTAAGAGCACCAAGGTCATCAGCGTTCTTGAGGTTGTATGCCTCACCGTCGATAGTAACTATCTTTGCGCCGTCCTGTGTGGTAACAGTTATTTTATAAACTTTCTTTGTAGGTCTTGTAACCTGAGAAGGTTTGTTGTTCTGGCTGGGTTTAACTGTTGTGTTGCCAAGGCTTGACGGCTTTTTGTTGGGCTTATTATTGACTTTGTTGCCCTCGCTGTCAGTGCTGAGTTCTGTGGACTCGGCTGTAGTATCGGTGGTTGAATCGTCGGTTACATCTTCACCGACAGTTACATCGTTGTTACCGATAGTAATTGCGTTTGTTGTCTCATCGCCGTCCTTGCCGCCGCAAGCTGCTAAAGTAACAGCCATAACGAGTGCGAGAAGAAGCGCTAAAACTCTCTTCATGTTTTTTCCTCCTAAAAAACTTGTTTTTTCTTTTCCCTGGTAAATAAATATTTGCAAAACAAAGAATAATTTTGCAATATTGCAAGCGTTATTATACCAAAAGTTTTGGTTATCGTCAAGAATTTGGAGAAATCCGTGCCAATTCGTAAAAAGTGAACAAAAAAGTCTTTTTTGTCCGCTCAAACTGTGGCACAGTTATCCCCTTATTTCATCCAAAGTGATTTCATAACCCTTTAAAAACTCTTTTACAAACTCCTGAGCCTCAGGAATGCCAAGACTTTCCACGGATTTTTTTACCGATTCCGCCGCCTTGACAAACTCCGAATTGCCTGCTTTTTGCTCCTCAATGCATTTTGTCAAAGCACAGATTTTATCAGCCGCCTTGACAAGCTTCCAAAGTTCTTCATCCTCTTCTTTCGGACAGAAGAACGGCTCAAAATCAGACCTCATATCCTCAGGCAACATATTTACAAGTGTTGTGCACGCATTACTCTCAACCGCGGCATATGCGTTGCGTATCTCCTCATTGTAATATTTAACAGGAGTCGGCATATCACCCGTCAGGCACTCAGGTGCATCATGATACAGCCCTAACAACGCTGCACGCTCTGCATTATATGACTTTGCAAACCGCTTGTTACCTATAACCGCAAGTGCATGTGCCACAGCGGCAGTCTCCATGCAGTGCTCACTCAGGTTCTCCTTATGTGTATTACGCATAAGAGCCCAGCGGTTTATATATTTAAGTCTTGAAATCATCGCAAAGAAATTGCTTCCCACTTGAAAATCTCCAATCAATCAATATACAGGTCACGCACTCCGTCCAAATCTCGGACTTCGTCAACTATACACTCAAGAGTCGTTTCTGTTTTTGTATAAATCAGTGCCTTGAGTACAACCGTCTCTTTTTTTCTCAACTGCATTCCGTCCTCATCGGCATAAAGTATTTCCATTGAGTGCAGATTTGCATTGTTTTTTCTGACTATAGAGCCAATCTGTGCCGACAGCTTTGTAGCATCTTCGGCCTCTATATATAATGTTTTACCCGTAGTTCCCTTGATAACAAACCTTTTGAGCAAGTTAAGAGTGATGTAAATAACACCCGTTGCTACAACTGCACCCTCATAAAATCCGGAACCTACCGCCAGGCCTATACACGATACTGCCCACAAACTTGCCGCTGTGGTAAGACCTTTGACGCTGAATCCCTCTCTCAGAATTGTTCCGGCACCCAGAAAACCGATTCCGCTTATAACCTGTGCACCCAGACGTGCCGGGTCCATATTGGTCTGGCCCTTGTACTGCTCAAAGATATACATCGATGTTATCATAACCAACGCAGAGCCTACAGCAACAAGAATATGCGTTCTGAAACCCGCAGGTCGGTGGGAGTGCTCACGCTCAAATCCGATAAATCCGCTGAGTAAAGCCGCAAGCAGCAGTTTTATAGCCGAATCGATTATCAGGCGAACCGAATCATTTTCCCATATCATCAGTAAAAACTCTCTTACCGCTGCCATACGATACCCCTTTCATTAAGATATACAATAAAATTCACTCTTTTGGTGAAAATATATTATATCATTAAAAAATTTCTTTTGCAAGCTTTAAAAACGCTTATTGCTCTTGACTTCAGACCACAAACAGAATATAATAAAAGTGTCTCAAATGAAACAGTTTTGGTGAGCGTATGGAATTATCAACAGATTTTAAAATTGAATTGCTGAAAAAAAGCAGGATTTTCGAAAAAGCTGATTTCAACGCCCTTAAAACCGCTGTTGAAAAAGGTTCAAGAACACTCTGTTTTCATCGGGGAGAAACTGTTTTTTCGCAGGAAAACGATAGTCGGACTTTGGGAATGATACTCAGCGGCAATGCACAGGTAAAAAAAGGACGTGCAACCATAAGCACCCTGGTGCAGGGAGATATTTTCGGTGCCGTCACTCTGTTCTCGGATGAGCCGAAACCTGCAACGTCTATTGTGGCAAAAGTCGAGTGTACAGCTCTGTTTTTTGATAAGAGCACTGTCGAAAAACTTATAATCTCCACTCCCGAAATCGCAGTAGGTTTTTCAGCCTATCTTTCCAACCGCATACGCTTTCTGGCACGCCGAATCGAACTTCTCACAGCAGGCAACTGTGAAAGCAAACTGTTGAGCTTTCTCATCGACCGTGAGCAGGACGGTGTGGCCGAAATTGAAAGCTGTTCCGACCTCGCCCGAAAGCTTGATGTAGGACGCGCCTCTCTATACCGTGCATTGGACAACCTCGAAAATGCGGGAGAAATTAAACGGGACGGAAAAAAAATCTTCATTACAGAAAAAGGCTGATTGCAAAATCAGTTTTTATAAAATACCTCATAAGGAGTTTTTACAATGAAAAAAATTACAAAAGTACTTTCACTGCTTATTTGCGTCGCACTGCTCTTCAGCTTTGCTGCATGTAATTCAGAGCAGACAAAAGACGAAACAACCACCAAAGCTGCAAGTGTTGACAGCACAACAGTAAAGGTTGCCGCACTCAAAGGCCCTACGGGCATGGGTATGTCGGGTCTCATCAAAGAAAACGGACAGTTTAAGGTATCAATCGCTGCATCGCCCGATGAAATTGCACCCCTTATCATAAAGAAGGAAGCCGATATTGTCGCTTGCCCGCTCAACCTTGCCGCAGTACTTTACAAAAAGACAAACGGCGGCGTAAAAATGATTGCCATAAACACCCTCGGAGTTCTCTCGATTTTGGAGAACGGTGATACAGTAAAGACTGTTTCAGACCTCAAGGGTAAGAAAATCGGTGCTACGGGACAGGGTGCTACTCCCGAATACATTCTCAACTATATCCTTACTTCCAACGGCATTGACCCCAAAAAAGATGTTGAAATAACCTACTATCAGGAGCATGCTGAGCTTGCAACAATGCTTCTCGAGGGCAAAGTTGATATCGCTATGCTTCCCGAGCCCAATGTCACAACGGTTCTGACAAAAAATCCCAGCATCCGCACAGCACTCAACCTCACACGTGAATGGACTCGTGCCACTGCTAAAAACGGAAATACAACTTCACTCGCACAGGGCTGTCTTGTAGTCCGTACAGAATTCCTTAACGAGCATCCCGAAGCTGTCAAAGCATTCCTTGCAGCATACAAAGACTCCGTCAAGTTTACAAAGAAGAATCCGAAAGAAGCCGCTGAAGTTATTGCATCAAGCGGAATCCTTCCCAAGGCTGAAATCGCACAAAAGGCAATCCCTAACTGCAATATTGTCTACATGGACTCAGACAGAATGGCAACCGTTGCAAAAGCAAACATTGAAGTTCTTTATAATGCCAATCCCGCATCCGTAGGAGGAGCGATGCCCGATGACAACTTCTACTACACAGAAAAATAAAAAATTTATTCCGACTCCTGTACTCAAGATTGCCGCAGTTTTATTCTGGATAATTGTCTGGCATATTGCATCTGCATGCATGAATTCAGAACTTCTCCTGCCCTCGCCTGCAACAACTTTAAAGCGTCTTTTCGAGCTTGTTAATGAAACCGATTTCTGGTTGGCGGCTCTGTGGTCGCTTTTGAGAATAAGCGTCGGGTGTGCGGCAGGAATAATATGCGGCTCTTTACTCGGTGCCGCAACCTCGGTATCACGCACTCTTCACGAGCTTTTCAAACCCATTCTCACCGTTGTACGTGCAACTCCGGTTGCCTCATTTATAATTTTAGCACTCGTGTGGGTAAGTCGGAACAGCATCGGCATATTCATCTCTTTCCTCATGGTGCTCCCCATACTCTGGAGCAACGTCAGCGAAGGCATTTCCCAATGCGACAGAAATCTTCTTGAAATGGCAAAGGTTTTCCGTTTCTCGAAGCCTATGCTTATCAGGAAAATCTATATCCCCTCCACTATGCCTTACTTTTTCGCAGGCTGCTCCACAGCCCTGGGGCTGGCATGGAAAGCAGGTGTTGCAGCCGAAGTGCTCAGCCAACCGAAACACGCTCTGGGAAGTGAGTTGTATTTCTCAAAAATATATCTCGAAACTCCGAGTCTGTTTGCCGTAACCCTCGTTGTTATAATATTGAGCATCATTCTTGAAAAGCTTCTGTCGCTCGCACTCAAGAAACTTGCGGGGTGGAAAAAATGATAACTGTAAAAAACATAACCAAAACTTTTGATTCAAAAAAAGTTTTGGACAATATCAGCACAAGTATTCCCTCCTCAGGTATCTTCGCTGTCTCAGGAGCTTCCGGAAGCGGAAAAACTACGTTTATGCGAATTCTTGCAGGCCTTGAAACACCCGACAGCGGAACCGTTGAAGGTCTTGAGGGTAAAAAAATATCGGTCATGTTTCAGGACGACAGACTGCTCCCTTGGTACAGTGCAACCGACAACGTCGCTGCCGTGTGTACCAAAGAAAAAGCAAAAGAGTGGTTAGAAAAGGTTGAACTCTCTCATGCCGCAGACAAAAAGCCTAGCGAGCTCAGCGGCGGCATGTGCAGAAGAGTAGCACTCGCAAGAGCTATGGCTTTTGAGGGTGATATACTGTTTTTGGACGAGCCTTTCAAAGGTCTCGACATCGAACTGCGTGAACGTATGGCTGAACTCATAAAAGATTTTGCCAAAACCAAACCCGTAATCCTTATCACGCACGACCGTTGGGAAGCCTCATTGGCTCAGGATGAACTTAAAATATAGCGTTTTGAATTAAATCTCCTGTCAAAAAAATCGGCAGGAGATTTTCTTTTGTTTTTAAATATGCTATAATTTCCGCAAGAGGTGATTACTGTGCCTACAAAAATACCCGAAACCGAACTTGAAAAATACGGCGTGGTTTCAAATCACGAACTTATGGATAACGGACAGTTACGCTTTCGGCTTTCAGGCTCTGACGGCAGCGGCTATATCAGATGTGAAAACAGGGGTGAGCCTGCCTGGGAAAACAGCCACAGTCACTCCGAAATGAGTGAGCTTGTTCTCGTTCAGAGAGGGACCGTTGTGTTCGCCGACTACGCAGACGGCAAGGTGAGTTTCACCGTTCTCAACGAGGGCGACTTTATTCTCTCTCAACCGGGAATCCCTCACAATGAAATACTTTCAAAGGGTGCCGTAATACACACTCTTAAACACGGCAACTGCAGTTCTCCCGATTGGATACCTTGTCCTGAGCTTGATGAGCTTACAAAACACCTGACCTTTAAAGAAGCGTTTAAAGCAGCAAAGAAATAGCAAAATCAAGACCCGTTGTGATTTTCAGAAAATCACAACGGGTCCTTTTTTCTTTTAATAATATCTTATGACTGCGACAACCTTACCGAGGATGCTTACCTCATTTACGATTATCGGCTCATACTCATCGTTTTCAGGCTGCAGACGGAAGTGTCCATTCTCTTTATAGAAAGTTTTAACCGTCGCCTCGTCCTCTATCAGAGCAACAACTATTTCGCCGTTTCGTGCTGTAGGCGTTTTCTCTGCGATAACAAGGTCACCATCAAGAATTCCTGCCTGAAGCATACTCTCGCCTCTGACCTTAAGAGCAAACAGCGCATTATCGCCCGAGGTGTGTCCTGAATAAGCGAGGTATCCCTCAATCTGTTCGACAGCCAATATCGGAGAGCCTGCCGTAACAGTACCGATAATCGGCACATGGGTTATGTTGTCCGCCTTACCCATTATGCGTATAGTACGCTTTTTGAGTGGGTCACGCTGTATATATCCCGCCTGCTCAAGTGCATCAAGATTAGCCTGAACGGATGAAGTCGAGCTGAGACCGACAGCCGCCCCTATCTCTCTGACTGACGGCGGCACACCGTCCTGAGAGCGTTCTATAAGATATTCGTAAATTTTCATCTGAGTTTTGCTTATGTTTTTCAAAGCCGACACCCTTTCACAATGAATAAAATTCACCCACATCTATACTATCCGAGGGTATTATATCACACTCTTTTTAAAATTGCAAACATTTGTTTGCTATTTTTTCACTTTTTCAGACCTTATTTTATCTTTTTTTCTGTATTTTATCTGCATTTTATAGTATAATCTATTCATAGTATAGGTTAGGGTGATTAATAAAATGAATGCTACATCAGAAAAAGCACTCCCAAGAGCTGACTTTCCCGAACAAGTCGGTGTATCCTCAAAGGCCATTGCCGAGATGATTGCGGACTTTGAAGAGAGCGAGATTGAGCTTCACAGTATTATGATACTGCGCAACGGCAAGGTTGCGTTTGAAACATGGCGTGACCCGTATGCTCCCGACGTTCCGCACACGATGTATTCGGTGAGCAAGAGCTTTTCATCAATCGCAACAGGCTTTGCAATAAAAGAGGGTCTTCTCTCCCTCGACACCAAAGTCATTGATATCTTTCCTGAATACAGACCGAAAAAGCGTGACGAAAAGCTTGAAGCACTGACTGTTTATCACCTGCTGACAATGACCGCAGGCAAAGACGTCAGCATACTCGAAAACAAATCCAAAAAATCCTGGATAAAAAGTTTCTTCGACTCCAAGTGGGTATTCGCACCCGGCACAAGCTGGAAATATATAAACGAAAACTGTTTTATGCTCTGTGCCATAATAAACAGACTCACAGATCAGTCTGTCAGAGAGTATCTGGCTCCAAGACTTTTCAGACCTCTGGGCATGCGTGAAAATCCGTTTTGGGAGACCGACCAGAATGGCATAGAAGCAGGTGGCTGGGGACTATTTATAACTACCGAAGAGCTTGCAAAAGTTATCCACTGCATAAGCCACGGCGGAAAATATAACGGACAACAGGTAATTCCCGAGTTTTGGGCTAAGGAAGCAGGCAAAAACCTTGCAGATAACTCCAATCAGACCTTATATATACCCGACAACTGTTCAGGCTACGGGCTCAACTTCTGGCGTTGCGAACTCCCCAACACCTACAGAGCTGACGGCATGTTCTCACAGTTCGGAATAGTTCTGGAGGATTATGACGCAAACATAATCGTCACCTGCAGTGAAGTTTTTGAGCAAAAGGCTCGAGACTGTCTCTGGAGACATTTTCCGCAAGGATTTATTGAGCCCTGCAAGCAGCCTCAGGACACCGCTTCGCCCACAACTCTTAAACCGTTACCCGTTTTACCAAAAAAGGCACACAGTCCTTTAGAACAGAAGCTTGAGGCATCCACCATAAGATTGGGATATCACCCTATACTTAACATGGTAGGTTTCCCCGTAAGCGTTCTGCCGACTGCCGTTGTATATATGTCATCAGACAGAGCAGGCAACATCGATAAGATAAATCTGTCCTTTTCCGAAGAAGAGTGTCAGTTCTCCTGGAACGAGGGCAACGTCCGCAACACAATCGCCAGCGGAATGGACGGAAAATACAGAAAGTCCAAAATACGCTTGGGCGGAATAGATTTTACAACCGTTTCCAGCTCCTGCTGGGAAGACGAAAACACTTTCAAGATATGGGTTCGTGCAAACGAGTCTATCGCCGAAAGACGTCTGACTTTCAAATTCAAGGGCGACAAAGTATCAATGGCTGTATCAAGCCGTCCGAGTCTCAAGTTCATTTCCCAATCAATTGCTATGGGCATGGATGACATAATTTCAAACAAAATATTGGCTGATATCGTCGGAAACTTTCTCGTCAAGCACTACAAAATCATGGAACCGATACACCGCGGACGTCTGGAAAAGAAATAACCGACCTTCCCATACCGTATAAATCAGGTTAAACTTTTACTCAAAAATTCGTTTTGACGAATACCAACAAACATAATCAGGAGGACCGAATTATGATAGGTTTAGGCACTTGGCAAGGCAGCGTTGACACAATGTTTTTCTCCGGAACCGCTCAGGTCCGAGTTTTTGACGATAACGGGAAATACGGATTTGAACTCCAGGTTCCGGATATCGACATTCCCAAAATTGACGTCAAGGAAATAATCGAAGAGGGTAACAGAATAAGTGCTGTTGCAACAACGGATATTCTCCCCGGAAAGGAAGTCAAACTTGAGCTCGAGTTCAATGGAGACGAGTTTACCGGCTTTATCAGAGTTCCGTTTATCGGAAAAGTAAAAATCAACGACGGCAAAAAGATTGCCGATTAAAAAAGAAGGCGACCAAGCTTAATGTAAGCTTGGTCCCTTTTTTAGTTGTTTTTAATACAGCTCGTCGTTTGCCTGCTCTGTTAAAGGCTCAACCGTATCAGGCTCGGTTTCACCCTGTGTATCCGCTTCTGTCTGCCACGGGAGAGTAATATCCGGAAGAGTAAAGTCTGGGAAAGTTATATCACCGATATCCGGGAACACGTTAGTATCACTTTCCGATTCGCCCTCACTCCAATCGGTGCTGTCTGTTATATCAGTAACATCCGTAGCATCCTGCGTTGCCTCTGTTTCATACGAGTTGTTGTAATTAGGTCTGAGTGTACCGCTCGATGCGATAAGATCAACCGCCGAAACGTGGTCGTCACCAATCTTAATGTTGGTGTCTCCGTACAACGCAAGCTGCAAATCACGTGCAACCATAGGATAGTCTATAACCCATACAGACAAGGGCATATTTATAATTCTTGAATAATAAGTCCAGAGCTGTGCAGATGTATAATTGCCCTCGCTCGGCATAACAAGCTGTTTAATGCTGTAATTCATCCAACCCTGCGAAATCGCCTGGGTGAGCAACGAAATTATTTCACTCTGCTTATAGTTGGTAACAACATGGGGTAACACAATGTTAAGAGCGTTGTTCAGCTGGCCGACAGATGCACCTTTCGCACTGTTTATCAAAGCCATAATAATTTTACGCTGACGGGCTGTTCTGCCTATATCGCCTGCACTGTCAATCTTTCGTATACGGCAATAAACAAGCGCCTGGTCGCCGTTGAGTGTAACGGCATCACCGGATTGAATTTTGGCAATCTTGGTGGTTGTCCTGTTTATATAAGAAGCCTCATAAGGCTCTATGGGAATTGTGACACCGCCCAGAGCGTCAATCAGTTTCGGGAAAGTCTGGAAATCAACGCTGACATAGTGGTCTATCTCAATCTTATAGTTGTTTTCGAGGGTCTCAATCAAGGTTGCAGGGCCACCCCATGAATGAGCATGGTTCATCTTACAGCAACGGTCCTCACCGTTTACATTTATATACGTATAGCTGTCTCTGAGAAAAGAAACCAGCTTTATAGTCTTGGTTTTTTTATTGAGCGACACGAGCATTATCGAATCGGAAAGTCCTGTTGCATCGCCGCCGTAGTTACCTATGCCGAGAAGCAACACGTTAATAACATTCTTGCTCGAAAATTTTTCGCCGCCGTTTTTTGCCCATTTGGTTATAAGGCTGTCAATATCCGAGGCATCCGAGACATCATACATGGCCTCAAACTGCTCTTCTGATGCAAAAGTCTCATCGTTACCGTGAAAACCGTCGCTGAAATTTATAAGTCCGAGCTTGGAAGCAACAAATGCTCCGCCCGCAATCAGCACTACTGCCAGAATTACAGCCACAATGACAACTGTTATTTTAAGATTACGCTTTTTGTTTTTCACAAAAAAATTCTCCACTTTTTCGCCGGCACTTCTGTTGCTTTTTATATCCGATGTTTCAACACGGCGTTCAGAGTTTTTTGTAAAATTTTTGTTCTCGTTTCCGTCTCTCACAAAACCACTCTCTTTCTTTTCTTTCCTTCATCTCACAAAAAGCTTATTGTTAATAATAACACATAATTCGAAAAATATCGATAGAAAACATCACAAGTTTATCATTTGTTAATTTTTACCCTTTTAAACATAACAAAAAGCGCAGAAGAATTAATTCTTCGCGCTTTTCTGTTTTTAATCATTCTTCGGTCTTGCTTACCTCAATTTTACCGTATCTTGAGGTTGCAACAGCATCTGAACGGGGAGGACGTGAAGGTGCAGCGGTCTGGGGCTTACTGTCTCTTCTGCGGTCTCTGTTATCACGGTTATATCCACCGCGTCCGCCTCTTCTGTCACCG
Source organism: Acutalibacteraceae bacterium (assembly GCA_045604185.1). Classification (GTDB taxonomy): domain Bacteria; phylum Bacillota; class Clostridia; order Oscillospirales; family Acutalibacteraceae; genus CAG-177. Next base: position 80,821 of record JAZUNO010000092.1, read on the forward strand.
TTTGTGGGCTTAAAGCCCTCTTCAAGAGTTATAACAACCTTACGGTCATTCTCCGAACCGACTGAGTGAGAGCTTACACCCTCTATATCCTGAATTGTGGTATGAATGATGCGTCTCTCATACGGGTTCATGGGATCAAGCACAACATTTCTGCCGTACTTCTTTACTCTTGCGGCATTCTTTGCAGCAAGATTGCGAAGAGTAGCCTCTCTCTTCTCACGGTAGTTGCCAATGTTAAGAGAAACTCTCTTTTTGGAATCATCAATACCCTTGTTTATAACAAGGCGTGTAAGATACTGAATAGCGTCTAAAGTTTCGCCTCTGCGGCCGATTGCTGCACCGTAGTCGCCTTCACATTCAACGCTGATACGGATTTCCTCATCCGTCTCGTCAAAGTTTATCTTTGCGTCCTCTATGCCAAGTCCGGAAAGTATATTTTCAATATATTCCTGAGCATCGTTGGCACAAGCTACTTCATAGCTGACCTTAACCTTTGCGGGAGAGCCGCCGAAAATACCGAGAACCTTCTTTGCAGGCATCTCAAGTACTTCTATCGTTACATCCGCATCTGCGGATACGCCCAACTCCTTAAGAGCGGCTACCTTAGCCTCCTCAACGGTTGAAGCAGTTCCGATTGCTTCCTTTATCAACAGATTTCACCACCTGTAAAATATTAACTCGGAGCCGATTGGCTTATTCCTCGTTTATCTTTTGTGCCGCACGCTTAAGATTTTCTTCTCTTGAACGACGCTGCACCGTTTCGTCTACCATTAATTTTGCCACCATCTTCTTGGGGCTGTGAGTATATGAAAGAATAACTGTCTGGATAAAAGCGAAGATATTGGATGCTATCCAGTAAATACCGATACCCATCGGGAACTGGAATGTGAAATAAACAGAGAACAGGGGCATACCGAAAGTCATACAACCCATTGCAGGGTTCTTGGCCATCTCAGGGTTAGCCTGCTTCTGCTTCATCTGTGTAAACAAGCTTGTAGCCATGGATGTTACACCCGAAAGAATGGGAATCAACCACATAAGGCTGGGGTCCTTTAATGACGGGGTTTGTCCAAGAGGGATTCCGAGGAATGTAAAATTAAACTCGGAAATAGTCTTGTACCATGCCTCAGGCACATCTACAACAGATGCTATTTTATCTATATTATCAATCATATACAGCTGAATGGTACGTTCCTGCTGTGCCGGAATTTTACCACCCAAAATCTCTTTTGCACCCTCATAAAGAGTGTTGATAACATCTTCGGGTACTGAAAGAGCATAGGTCAACGGCTTATAAATAACGCCGATAAGACCGAAAATTATTACAAACTGAAGTAACAGCGGAGCACAACCCATATTCATCGGATTATGTCCTTCACGCTGATAAAGAGCCTGCGTCTCTTCCTGAATTCGTTTCTGATCGCCCTTAAATCTGGTGTTAATTCTACGGAGCTTGGGCTGGAGACGCTGAGTTTTAACCGTTCCCTTAGTCTGATATATGGATGTGGGCAACATGAGAAGTCTTGCAAAAAGAGTGAAGAGTATAAGTGCAAGACCGTAATTGTTCACTGTGTCAAATATTAACTTAAGTACTACGCCGAACGGTACACCCAATATATCATAAATGGCGTTCATCATTATTTTGGTTCCTCCGGTTCGATTTTCTTCCCTTTTTAGGGGGAACAGGATCATAGCCGCCGGGGAATAGAATGTTGCATCTGAGCAGTCTGGCAATTGTTAAAAGACTGCCCTTGAAGGCTCCGTGAACTTCAAGCGCTTCAATAGCGTACTGTGAGCAGGTAGGGTAATACCTGCACATATCGGGTAAAAGAGGTGATATACGCTTTCTGTAAAAACTTATTAGCTTGATTAGTAAATCCTTCATTTTTCTTCACTGAATAGCTTAATAACACCCAGAGCTTCCAACTGAGCGCGCATAACCGTTTGAATATCCGTACTTTTGAGCGCAACTGTCCTGTGACGGGCAACAAAGACAATATCCCAACTGCCTGTACACTTGTCCGCCATTTCTCTGTACGCCGCACGTATTATACGGCGACAACGGTTACGCTCCACAGCACTGCCGAGCTTCTTGCCGGTCGTTATGCCAACACGCACAGAGTTGTTTTTTGTCCTCAATGCATATGTGACAAGTGCCGACGCTGCAACTGACTTGCCGCGCCCGTAGGTTCTGCGAAAATCGCTGTTAAGCTTGAGTGTCTGATATTCTGCCAAAGCAATCAATCCATCCGTGGCAATTAATCCGCTCTCTTATTAGTAAGTGAGCTGCTTTCTGCCCTTAGCTCTGCGGCGGGCAAGAACCTTGCGTCCGTTTCTGTCAGACATTCTTTTGCGGAAGCCATGCTCCTTCTTACGGTGCAGCTTCTTAGGCTGGTAAGTTCTTTTCATCTCGGTACCTCCGTTTCACAAATTAATTTGTATCCCAAACAACTATCAAATATTCCGATAATTGACGTGACCTACCCTTGCAAGCTAACATTATATAACATTCTTAACATCAATGTCAATCTTTTTTTTAAGCTCTTGTGCAATATGCTTGTTGAAAAAAAAGGGGCATTGTGATATACTTTTTGTTATTATGGGGTTAGTCGTTTTTATATTAGCATTTAATGTATAGGAGGAACCGGTTTTGGATTCATTTAAAGAAATGTGGCAAATCGTATATAAACAACTTCAACAAAGCTCCTCGGAAGCTATATTTAATGTATGGTTCAGTGACCTTGAACCCGTAAGCTTTGACGGAAACAAAGTTACACTTTTGACTACTGCGGATTTTAAACGCCGCATTATTATCCAGAAATTCTATGATACAATTTCGGATGCATTCGAGAGCGTCCTCGGTTTCAAGGTAGAAATTGAAATCGTAGCACCCGGCGAGGGCGAGTCCGCAAGTGAAGTGCACGCATCTCAAAACGATGCACCTTCAAAAAAGGATGACGGCAAACGTGCTTCAAATTATTTTGAGAATACATTTGACACTTTCGTTGTCGGTTCTTCAAATAAATTTGCTCACGCCGCAGCTCAGGCTGTTGCCGCAAATCCCGGCAAGGCATACAACCCACTCTTTATATACGGTAACTCCGGTCTTGGCAAAACTCACCTTTTGAACGCTATTTGCCATGAGATTCTCAGAAATAACCCCGATATAAAAATCGTACTTACAGACGGTGAATCTTTCACAAACGAATTTATCGCCGCCCTGGCAAAACAAACCACCGCTGCTTTCCAGAACAAATACCGCAGCGCTGACGTTCTGCTCATGGACGACGTGCAGTTCATCGCCAACAAAGAGCGTACACAGGAGGAATTCTTCCACACATTCAACGCTCTGACTCAGGACGGAAAACAGATCGTTCTTTCATCCGACCGTCCGCCAAAAGATATGGCTCTGCTTGAGGACAGGCTCCGTACACGTTTTGAATGGGGTCTTTTAGCCGACGTTCAACCGCCGGATCTTGAGACACGTATGGTCATCGTCAAGAGAAAAGCAGATGCTCTTAATTTCGCAATAACCGACGACGTCGTGGAATACATAGCCGAAAAGCTCAAGAGCAATATCCGTCAGCTTGAAAGTGCTGTTAAAAAGATGCAGGCATATGTCACAATTCAGGGTGCACATATCAACACTGCTACCGCTCAGCAGGCTATCAAGGATATCCTGAGCGACAACAAGCCTCTTCCCGTTGTTGTCGAGAAAATTGTCAGCGAAGTTGCCAGAACTTACGGTGCAAATCCCGATGACCTTCGCTCAAAGAAAAAGGATGCCCAGACCTCAAAGCTTCGCCAGATAGCTATGTATATAGTACGCGAAGTCACCGGCCTTTCATCCAAAGCAATCGGTGCAGAGTTCGGCGGCAGACATTATTCAACAGTCCTCTATGCCCTTGAAGAAATAAAGGCTGAGATTGAAAAAGACTCCGTTCTCAGAACCACCGTTAATGACATTATCAAGAACGTTCAGGAAGACTGATATACATTCTAAATCCTTTTATTCTATCCCGGAAAGGAAAATGCAACATGAGTTGTTCAAAGTTTCATGAAGAATGCGGAGTTTTCGGTATCTATGGCGATGCCGATATAGAACCTGCCAGAGCTGTCTATCTCGGACTCTATGCTCTGCAACACCGCGGACAGGAAAGTTGCGGTATTGCTGTCAGCGACATGGGTGTTATAGACTTTCATAAGGATATGGGCCTCGTCGGTGAAGTTTTCGACGAAGCAACATTAAGCAAACTTAAGGGCCAGATAGCCATAGGACACGTACGCTACTCAACAAGAGGCAACGCCATGGTTGAAAACAGCCAACCTACAGTTTTGCGTTATGCTAAAGGCAGACTTGCAATAGCCCACAATGGCAGTATAGTAAATGCTAAAGAAATCCGTGACTCTCTGGCGGAGAGCGGAGCTATGTTCCAGACTACCGCCGATTCTGAGCTCATAGCTCAGGTTATAGCAAAACACCGCACAAAAACGCACAGCATCGAAGATGCTTTAGTCAGTGCAATGCCTTCTATCAAAGGTGCTTACTGTGTGCTTCTTATGAGCCCCCGCAAGCTCGTTGCCGCAAGAGACCCTATGGGGTTCCGTCCGCTTGTAATAGGTAAGCTCCGCAATTCCTATGTTGTAGCCTCGGAGACCTGTGCTCTTGATGCTATACAGGCAGAGTTTGTGCGTGATGTTGCTCCCGGTGAGGTTGTCGTTATCGATAGCTGGGGACTTCATTCAATCAAAACCAACTGCCCGAATGATGACTCAACCAGAAGAACATGTATTTTTGAATATATCTATTTTGCAAGACCCGACAGCGTTATCGACGGCATAAACGTTCACGCATCACGCCTTAAGGCCGGTGAACTGCTTGCCAAACAGCATCCCGTAGAGGCAGATATCGTTATACCCGTCCCCGATTCAGGAATAGATGCCGCAATAGGATATGCACGTGGCAGCGGCATTCCCTACGGAGTAGGCTTTGTACGCAACAACTACGTCGGCAGAACTTTTATAAAGCCCAGCCAGCAGATGCGCAGAGAGAGCATCGATATCAAACTTACCGCCATGTCACAGAGTGTAAAGGGCAAGAGAGTTATAATGGTCGATGATTCTATCGTCAGAGGCTCAACAAGTGCTAACATTATCAGACTCCTCAAAAAAGCTGGTGCAACAGAGGTCCACGTGAGAATAAGCTCACCTACCCTCCACTGGCCCTGCTACTACGGCACAGATATTCCCACCCGTGAGGAACTGACTTCAAACCATAATACAGTAGAACAGCTCTGTGAGCTGATAGGTGCCGATTCGCTCGGATTTTTGGACAAAAACAGTCTGGGTGAACTCGTCAATGCAAAGTGTAAAAACTATTGTGACGCCTGCTTTACAGGCGATTATCCCGTGAAATAATATAACTGTATAAGCGGACGGAGAAATTCACAGGTTCTCATAACGCAGTATCACACAAAATTTCCGCTTACACAGATCAAACGAGGACTGAGAAATTTTGCGTGAGACAAGGCTTGAGGTTCTGGGAATGAGGGAGCGTACTTTGTGTACGTGACCGAAATTCACAGGTTCTCATAACGCAGTATCACACAAAATTTCCGCTGTCCGATTAAAGGAGTAGTACAATGGGGCTTTTTAAACGCATAAACCAAGGTCTTAAAAAGACAAGAGAAAATATGTCCGTGGCAATAGACTCTATGTTCCATGGCAAAACAGAGATTGACGAGGAGTTCTATGAAGAGCTGGAAGAAATACTCGTCATGGGCGACGTAGGTGTAGCGACCGCTATGGAGATAACAGAAAAGCTCCGTGAACTCGTTGCAAAAAAACATCTCAGAAAACCCGACGAGGTAAAGGCCGCTATAAAGGATATTGTTGCCGAATTGCTCGAGGGCGGTGAAGAGATGGAGCTCGTCACCATGCCTGCAGTTATTCTTGTAATCGGTGTAAACGGCGTAGGCAAAACGACATCTATCGGCAAGCTTGCGGCTATGTATAAGGCACAGGGCAAAAAGGTTATTCTTGCTGCCGCTGACACATTCCGTGCCGCAGCTATCGAACAGCTTGAAGAATGGGCGGCACGTGCCGACGTTGATATTGTAAAACACCGTGAGGGTGCAGACCCTGCAGCTGTTATATTTGACACAATTCAGGCAGGTATCGCCAGAGATGCCGATATTATAATCTGCGACACCGCAGGCAGACTCCACAACAAGAAAAATCTTATGGAGGAGCTTGCAAAAATCTACCGTGTTATAGACCGTGAGTTGCCGTACAGCGACCGTGAAAGTCTGCTCGTACTCGATGCCACAACAGGTCAGAATGCCGTAAATCAGGCAAAAGAGTTCAAGAATGTCGCTGACATAACAGGTATTATTCTCACAAAGCTTGACGGAACAGCTAAGGGTGGCGTTGTGCTCAACATCAAGAATGAGCTCGGTGTTCCCGTAAAGTTCGTCGGAGTCGGCGAAAAAATAGATGACCTTCGCCCGTTCAATCCGCAGGCTTTTGCCCAAGGTCTTTTTGATGCGGATACAGATGACGATGACGAAAACGAAGAAGACGAAGATTAATCGAGAGGAAATACACATGGATTTCTTAATTGCTACACATAATATGAAAAAGCGTGATGAGCTCAGCCGCATCTTAAAACCCATCGGCGTAAATGTTTTGCTTGCTGAGGAGGCAGGTGTTGACCTTACTGACGTTGAGGAAACCGGCACAACCTTTGAAGAAAACGCATACTTAAAGGCGCAAGGTGGCTGTGATGAAAGCGGTATGCCCTGCATAGCTGACGATTCAGGTCTTGCGGTCGATGCACTCGACGGTGCCCCCGGAGTATATTCAGCACGCTATTCAGGTGAACACGGCAACGATGATAAAAACAACGAGCTTTTGCTCGAGAATCTTAAAGATGTACCTCTTGAAAAACGTACAGCACGTTTCGTTTCCGCTGTATGTTGCGTATTCCCCGACGGCAGAAAAATCACCGTACGCGGTGAAGTTGAGGGCAAAATCGCATTTGGTCTCAAAGGTTGCAACGGATTCGGATATGATCCGATGTTTTTACCCGATGCATTTCCGGGCAAGACCATGGCTGAACTCACAGCCGAAGAGAAAGATTCCATAAGCCACAGAGGTAACGCACTTCGTCTTCTGTGCAAACAGCTGGAGGAGATTTTATGACAAGCAAAGAGAGAGCCGCATTGCGTGCCCAGGCAAACAGTCTTGAACCGCTCTTTCAGGTCGGTAAAGGCGGAGTAAACGATGCCCTTATAGCACAGACCGAGGATGCTTTCCGCACCCGTGAGCTTTTAAAGCTCAAAGTACTGTTGGAAACAGCACCCAAGTCACCACGCGAAATTGCAGAGGAAATAGCAAAGGCCACTAACTCCGAAGTAGTTCAGGTAGTCGGCGGAAGCATGATTTTCTACAGAGAGAACCCCGAACTCAATGACCCTAAGCCCAAGAAAGCAAAAACCTCAAAGAACACTATAAAGGGTACAAAGAATCCTAACCGCCGTTCCGTCAGGGTCGCAAAAGCTAAAAAGGCCGCCGCAGAACGTAAAACTGCAGCTATACGCAAGGCAGAACGCAACCGCCGCAAGAACGCTGATATATAATGTATAGGGCATGTGTCCCTAATAAACAACCAAAAAACGGTTAAAATAATTATAATCACGGGTGGATTAGCAAAAAAATGCTTTACAAATCCATTTTGTGCTGTTATAATACATTTGTATGCGTCCGTTTCTCGGCTTATGGACTAAACCGCAAAGCGGTTATCACCTGCCTTAGGCTGGGTTCCGGAGCAAAATAAAAAATGAGGTGAAAAAAATGACACAGGCTGAAAAAACCGCAATCATGCAAGAGTATGCTCGTCACGAGGGCGACACAGGTTCTCCCGAAGTTCAGATAGCTGTTCTCACAAAGAGAATCCGCGACCTGACAGACCATCTTAAAGAGCATCCGAAGGATCACCATTCACGCAGAGGTCTGCTTAAAATGGTCGGTCACAGACGTAACCTTCTGGCATATCTTCAGAAGATTGACATTGAGCGTTACCGTTCAATCATCGCCAGACTCGGTATCCGTAAATAATTGCAAAGCTGAGCAGGCAGGAAGCTTTTTTCTGCCTGCTTTTCTTAAGTAATCGGCAGGCTGAACGGTTTTAGCAGTGAATCGGGGCTCCGAATTTCGGGGAACGGATTTATTGCTAAGTCCGAGAGCCTGAAGAAATAAAATTAAAGAGGTAAAAAAATGTTTGAGGATTTTAAAAGATTCGAAACTGAAATTGCCGGCAGACCGTTCGTAGTCGAGGTCGGCAAGATGGCTCAGCTCGCCGGCGGCTCATGCCTTGTCCGCTACGGTGAAACAGACGTGCTTTGTACAGCCACAATGGCTCCGAAGCCCAGAGAGGGTGTTGACTTCTTCCCCCTTTCAGTTGACTTTGAAGAAAAGCTCTACTCAGTAGGCAGAATCCCCGGCTCTTTCCAGCGCCGTGAGGGTAAAGCAAGCGAAAAGGGAACTCTTGCTTCAAGAGTTATCGACAGACCCATTCGTCCCCTCTTCCCCAAGGACATGAGAAACGATGTCGGTGTTGTCGCAACAGTTATGTCTGTTGACCCCGATTGTCAGCCCGAAATCGCTGCTATGCTCGGTGTTTCTATCGCACTTTCAATTTCTGAGATTCCGTGGGAAGGCCCGATTTCAGGTGTAAGCGTCGGTCTTATCGACGGCGAATATGTCATCAACCCCACAGCAGCTCAGCGTGAAGTCAGCCGTATGGCTGTTACAGTTGCTTCCACATCTGACCTTGTCGCTATGATTGAGGCTGGTGCTGACGAAGTTACTAACGATGAGATGTTCGACGGTATTATGTTTGCTCACAAAGAGAACCAGCGTATAGTTGAGTTCATCAAGGGCATCCAGGCTGAGGTTGGTAAGGAGAAGGTTTCCTTCCCCTCTAACGATCCTGACCCCGAGATGTATGAGGCTATTAAAGAGTTCGCTATTGATGATATCCGTATCGCTCTTGATACAGATGATAAGCGTATTCGTGACGAGCGTCTTAAGCCCATCTATGACAGAGTTCACGAGAAGTTTGACGAAATTTATCCCGATGATATTGCAAAAATCGAGGATTGCCTTTATAAGACACAGAAATATGTTGTTCGCCGTTGGCTTCTTGACGATGGCAAGCGTGTTGACGGCAGAGGCATTGATGACATCCGTCCTCTTGCTGCTGAAGTTGACCTGCTTGACAGAGTTCACGGTTCCGGTATGTTCACCAGAGGTCAGACTCAGGTTCTCACCGTTACCACACTCGGTCCTATGAGCGATGCTCAGATTCTTGACGGCATTGACGGCGAAGATTCCAAGCGCTACATGCACCACTACAACTTCCCCTCATACTCAGTCGGTGAGACTAAGCCTTCCAGAGGTCCCGGACGTCGTGAGATCGGTCACGGTGCTCTTGCAGAGCGTGCTCTTCTTCCGGTTATTCCGAGCGTTGAGGAGTTCCCCTACTGCATCCGCCTTGTTTCTGAAGTTCTCTCTTCAAACGGTTCAACATCACAGGCTTCAATCTGCGGCTCAACTCTTTCTCTTATGGCTGCAGGTGTTCCGATTAAGGCTCCTGTTGCAGGTATCTCCTGCGGTCTTGTTACCGAGGGTGACCGCTTCATGACAATGGTTGATATCCAGGGTCTTGAGGACTTCTTCGGTGATATGGACTTCAAGGTTGGCGGTACTAAAGACGGTATCACAGCTATCCAGATGGACCTTAAAGTACACGGTCTTACTCCTGCTATTATCCGTGAGGCTCTTGACAAGACTTACAAGGCAAGACTTCACATTCTTGACAATGTTATGCTTCCCGTTATTGCCGAGCCCAGAGCTGAACTTTCAAAGTACGCTCCCAAGATGCTCACAACCAAGATTGACGTTGAGAAGATTGGCGATGTTATCGGTAAGCAGGGCAAGGTTATTCAGAAGATTTGTGCTGAGTGCAACTGTAAGGTTGACGTCGAAGAGGACGGAACAATCTACATCTCAGCTATCGATATTGAAGATGCAAGACGTGCTCTCAACATGGTTGAGACTATTGCTAATGACCCCGAAGTTGGTGCTATCTACAAGGGTGTTGTTACACGCCTTATGGACTTCGGCGCATTCGTCGAAATTGCTCCCGGTAAAGAGGGACTCGTCCACATCAGCCACCTCGATGTCAAGCGCACCGAGAAAGTTGAGGACGTTGTTGCTGTAGGTGACGAAGTTATCGTCAAGGTTCGTGAGATTGACGAGCAGGGCAGACTTAACCTCTCCCGCAGAGATGCTCTTATAGAGGTTGAAGGTCTTGTTCCCGAAAATGAAATCTCTGACCAGCCCCCTCGCAAAGCTCCCCGCAGAGACGGTAACCGCGGTGGCAGAGGCGGCCGTGACGGTGGCAGAGACAGAAAAAGATTTTAATCTTTTCTAAAAAATAAAAGTAAAAGCGTCAACATAATGTTGGCGCTTTGTTTTTTTATCTAATTTTAAAAAGTCTTTAAGTATTTTAAATATATTTGAGCATTTTCTTTTTATGTGAAAAAGAAAATGCTAGCAAAAGAAAAGCACACTCAGAACTACGTTCCGAGACCTCCT
>JAZUNO010000093.1:0-12161 GCA_045604185.1 Acutalibacteraceae bacterium
CTACAACAAAGGCTCCGACCACAGAACCTACAACAAAGGCTCCGACCACAGAACCTACAACAAAGGCTCCGACCACAGAACCTACAACAAAGGCTCCGACCACAGAACCCACTACAAAGGCACCGACCACGGAGCCGACTACAAAGGCACCGACCACGGAGCCGACTACAAAGGTTCCGACCACAGAGCCGACTACAAAGGCACCGACCACGGAGCCGACTACAAAGGCTCCGACCACAGAACCCACTACAAAGGTACCGACCACAGAGCCGACTACGGAACCGACTACAGAGCCGACTACAGAACCTACTACAGAGCCTACTACAGAACCTACTACGGAGCCGACTACAGAACCTACTACAGAACCGACCACAGAAGCACCTCCTATGTCCAAGTCTGAGTTTATAACGTTCTTCAATCAGCACACAGCTGCAATTGTTGCCGGCAACAAATATAAATCAACACGTGTCAGTGGATATAAAGACGGACAGAACCCGGTTATTGAAACACCTTTAATTGTTGGGTATGACACTGTTAAGGCAGTTATTGAGGAGTTTTTAGGTATAGGAACATACGAAGCCTTCTTGCCGTACATGCCGCCTGCTAAAAGAACCTACTTGCTTAAGGCCACAAAGCTCAATGAAAGCGACATTACTGATTTTAGTGTCTCGGATGGAGCTTATACGTTTACCGTTAAGAATTCATCGAATCCCGGTATGGATAACACTCCCTTCTCCAGATTAACGAATGACTTTATCACCGTGGCAGAAGCTTCAGTTGCAATTTACGAACATACCAATAATATGGCTTCGCTAAAAAGTTTTGCTGTTGATTACACTGATATTAAAGTAAGTGTTGCTGTTTCCGACGGTAAGATTACCAATATAGAGTATTCATACATTTCAACTTTTAATATTTCTTATAAGTTTGCACTTAAAACGTATGATGCAAGCGGTAGTGCAACTACTAAAAACACATTTTATAATATAACTTATAACGTATGAGGCATTAGAGTAATTTAAATTTTTAAAAGCCGCGGTAGGGCAGACACCTACCGTGGCTTTTTTGCAACGTTGTACGATAAGAGCCGCTCTTTATGAGCGGCTTTCTTTTATATCTGTTCATATCTGTGGCAAAAAATTTCAGGTTTAATATATTGGATATGGGATAGCTTTGCAAAAATTATCGACGGAGGTAACCATGACTAACGAAGATATGAATTCTTTAATGGAAAGATATAAAAAGCAGCTTATTGAATTTGAAAAGCGAACCACTTTTCCTCGGCAGACGGTTGAGGAGGACGAGAGAGTATCGGATAGCAATATAATGCAAAACAGTATTAGTGCAAATCAGTCTGATGCAGTACGCAACGAGGCCGGCGATGCTCAAGTGCAAGGCGAAGACATTATGGCAGAACCAGTAAACTCCTCAATGTATGAGGACGAAGACTTTGCGGGACAGTGGACGGGAAGAGAAGATATACCTGAACAGATGACAGGACCTCGTCCGCAGGTAGAAATTCCTTTCAGACCGCAGGAGGCACAGCAAAGAATCGAAGCTCCGCAACGGATTATGCAACCGCCAACAGCTATACCGGATGTTTTGCAACAAAACGCAACTCGCCGACAATCTGCAGATTTCTTGTCGCCACCCATAAATGAGCAACGTTCAGGCACGGTTGAAAATGAAATTCACAGACCCGAGTTTTTAAATGTTCCGGAGCTTTCTCCGTCAAGAATAAGGACGGGTGAAGAGGAGGGGATAATAAGAGGTCAGAATCTTTCGAGACAGAATACACCTGAAGCCTCTCAAAGGTATCGGCAGTATGAATCTCAGTTTAACAAGAAAGGTTTATTGAGGGTTGAAACGACAGCGTCGAGGGGACTTTATCCGGTAGGCAACAGCCGTGTGGTTGTCTATAAGACGATTGACGGCCAGAATTATTATATCTATGATTTGTTCACTGATGCCAGCGGAATACTTGATAACCTTGAGCTTCCGGCACCAGACAAAAGCTTTTCAACAAGTCCTGATGACGGCGGAATGGTTCCGTATGCAACCTATAACGTGTATGTGGAGCATCCGGGTTTTGCACCCACACTTTTTGAAAATGTACCTGTGTTTGACGGAATAGTATCCATACAGTCAGTTGAAATGATACCTACGGTTGCCGGCGGTACGGAGCCGACTCCGGTTCGCGTTATAGAGCGCGAGCCGAGGCTATAAGGAGTGATAGCAGTGGCAGATCTTCCTGTTATTCCTCAGAATATAACCGTGCATTTGGGCAGACCGAATGAGAACGCAAGGAATGTTACGGTACCGTTTATCAATTACATTAAAAATGTTGCATCGAGTGAGATTTACCCGACATGGCCGGAGAATGCAATACGTGCAAATATTTACGCACAGACTACTTTTGCACTAAACCGAATATATACGGAGCATTACAGAAGCCGCGGATATAATTTTGACATAACGAATTCAACAGCATATGACCAGGCGTATGTGGACGGCAGAGACATATTTTCGAATATAAGTAAATTAGTTGATGAACTGTTTAATGATTATGTGACGAAGGGTACGCAGATTCAGCCGTATTTTACGCAGTATTGCTCGGGCAGAGGCGTAACCTGTGACGGACTTTCGCAGTGGGGTACAGTAACGCTTGCCAATCGGGGGTATACGCCGTATAGGATTTTGCAATATTATTATGGAAACGACGTTAATATAAAGACAGCTTCGGTCAGGAATATACGTGAATCGTATCCGGGCAGAGCTTTAAGGATTGGCAGCGTCGGAGAGGATACAAGAATAATACAGCGTCAGCTCAACCGAATTGCACGCAACTATCCGGCAATTCCGAGAATACCCAATCCAAACGGAGTATTTGATTCAGCTACCCGAGAGGCGGTTAAGAAATTTCAGAGTATATTTAATCTCACAGTTGACGGCATAGTCGGTAAGGCGACATGGTATAGGATAAAGCAGATATATGTGTCAATACTCAGGCTTGCGGAGCTTTACGGAGAAGGATTGCAACTGAGCGATGTTGAAAGACAGTTCAAGACTGTTATCCGTCAGGGCGACAGAGGCTCCGATGTGGGTGTAATTCAATATTTCTTGAACTTTATCGGAAACTTCAACAGAAACGTGTCGATACCTGCGGTTGACAGAATATTCGGCCCCGCCACTTACAACAGCGTGGTTAGCTTCCAAAGAGAATATGGGCTTGCACAGGACGGAATAGTGGGCAGAGATACATGGAATGCGTTGCAGAATGTGTATAACAGTATACTTAACTCCTTTTCGGGAGAGTTCGCAGCGTATGAACAATATCGTAATTTCTTTTATCCGGGATATAACCTTGTTAACGGCAGTACGGGCAGTGCGGTAAGGCAGTTGCAGGAATTTTTGAGGGTGTTGTCACGTAATGTGTCCTCGGTTCCACGGATTACGGTAGACGGTATTTACGGTTCAGGAACGGGTGCGGCGGTAAATGCTGCACAGAGGTATTTTGGATTGCCCGTTGTGCCTTATGTGGGTCAGGCACTTTGGTATGCGCTTGCGGAATACTACTATTACAACTCATAACGAATAAAGCGAAAAGAATAGCAGATAATGTATGGTGTGACGGTGTCAGCACCATACATTATTTTTTGCTAAAGGGTGGGGATGAAATGAGTGAAAAACAAAAATTCGGCAGTCAGTATATGGAAAATGTTGTTTTGATAAATAACAGACTAAGAGTGTCTGAAAGCTTTGATCTTGTGAGCCGCCAGATAAAAATCGGTTCAAGGAATGCGATGCTTTATTTTATCGACGGATTTGTGAAAGATGATATAATGGAAAAAATCATGTCTTTTATGATGGGTGCCACAGATGAAAAGCTGAAATCTTTGCCGAGCATAAGAGATTTCGCCAACTCATTTGTACCTTATGTCGAGACAGAGGTTGTAAGTGATCTTGACAGCTTTGAAACCTATATCTATTCCGGTGCCTTGGGAATGGTCGTCGAGGGATATAGGGATGCCGTGATTATCGACGCACGAACATATCCCGTGCGGTCGGTGGGTGAGCCTGAAAATGATAAGGTTCTGCGCGGTTCGCATGACGGTTTTGTTGAGACGCTGATATTTAACACAGCCCTAATACGCAGACGGGTGAGGAATACGAACCTCACAATGTATATTACCCAGATAGGTAAAAAATCAAAGACTGATGTTGTTGTCTGCTATCTTGACGGAGTAGCCGATGCTGGCGAAGTGAAAAAAATCAAGAAGAAACTGTCTGAGATTGATGTGAATGCGTTGACAATGGCGCATGAAAGCTTAGCGGAGTGTCTTATTCCGAAGCAGCGATTCAATCCCTTTCCGAAAGTCCGTTATACAGAGCGACCCGACAGTGCTGCGGCGTGCATATATGAGGGGAGTATTCTTATCCTGACGGATAATTCGCCGTCTGTTATGATAATTCCGACAGGTATTTTTGATTTTTTGCAGGATACAAATGATTATTATTTTCCGAGTCTCATAGGCAGTTATCTTCGCTTTGTCAGAATTGCGGTTTTCTTTTTAACGCTCATGCTGACTCCCGTGTGGTATTTGTTTATAGAAAACCCGGAGTTCATACCGCCGCAATTGGATTTTATAAGAATAGAAGAGCCAACGTTGGTGCCAGTAATATTCCAGCTTCTTATTATAGAGGTAATAATTGATGCATTGAAGCTTGCGTCACTTAACACTCCGAATGCATTGAGCAACTCTTTCAGCGTTATCGGAGCGTTGGTGCTCGGAGAGTTTGCGATTTCAGCAAAGTGGTTTGTGGCAGAAGTTGTGCTTTATATGGCTTTTGTTGCTATAACCAATTTTGCACAACCCAGCTATGAGCTTGGATATGCATTTAAGCTGTGCAGAATGCTTTTGCTCATACTAACGGCTGTGTTTAACGTCTGGGGATTTATAGCCGGTATAGTTATTATAGTGTTGCTTATTGCGTTTAACAAAACCGTAACGGGCCGTTGCTATCTTTATCCACTTATTCCGTTTAACTTTAAAGCGCTTACTTCGCTTATAGTAAGAAAACCTATTCAGCGAAGTAAAAACTGAATAGGAAGGCAGAGAACATCTTTTTGATGTTCTCTGCCTTTTCTATATGTGGTGTTTTTGTTGACTTTAAACTGTCGCTAAAGTAAAATATAAATATGTCAAGGAGATGTGGCGATGAAGGAAAAAATAGAACTTATTGAATATACAAAAGGCGAGGATATGCTCAACTGTATTACACATGCAGTCGGTGCTGTGGCCGGTATGATTGTGTTGATAGCGAGCGTTGTCAAGACAGTCAGAGTCGGTTCTCCTCGTATGATTGCATCAGCAGTTATATTTGGCCTTTCCTTTGTGCTGGTATATACAGCGTCAGCGGTGTACCACGGCTTGCCGCCGGGGGACTTAAAACGCACAGCACGCCTTATTGACCACTCCGTGCTTCCGGTGCTTATAGCAGGAACATCTGCTCCGAGTGCACTTGTGCCGCTCTATAATCACAATATGACCTGCTGTATTATTGTCCTTGTTCTTTCGTGGGGAAGTGTCATATTCGGAGTAATATCAAAGCTTTTCTTCTTTGAAAAGACCCGTAAGATAACTGTTGCGGTATATATTGTTTCCTGTATTATAATGCTCAGCTGTTCTGTCGGTGTTATTGATGACATAGATTTGCATCCATTGAATTTACTTATTTTAGGGTCAGTTGTATATCTCGTAGGCGGACTTTTTTGTGCATTGGGAAGAAAGAGACCTTATTTTCACTGTGTTTTTCATGTGATTGTTGTTATAGCGAGCATGATACACGCTTTCACTATTTACACTTATGTTTTTGCAGGCTGAATCTTGAAGAACCACCAAGGTTTTGATAATATTATATAGAATAAAGCAACAGGAGGATTTTTAAATGCCCCGAAAGAATGATTTTAAAGGTGCTTCGGCAGTTATGGGTGAATATCTTACCCGTGTAGCTGTCAGACAGTTGAGGGATAAGAATCCCGAAAAAGTAGCGGAGTTGTTGGCTCTGCCAAAGATACAACTCAATGACGGGCAGGTCAAAAGACTGCCTGACTTTCTGAGCACTGACATGATAACCTGCGTTATGGAGGACAACGGGATTTTGTGGCTCGGCACCAACGAGGGCCTTTGGCGTATAAACGAGGCTGAAACGGATGAGCTTGACAGGGTTCAGTGCTTCCGTGCAAGTGCATATATGCTGGATAATGAGGTTGAGGTTATTGAGTCTGACGGGGCTTGCGGCGTATGGGTGCTGACAAAAACGGGCGTTTCACATATTGCCATGCGTCCGATGTCTGTGGAGCATAAAGCCAATTTGCTTTCCGAGGTGAACTACCGCTACATACAGCGTCGCGGAATGCTCAGCGGTGGCAGATGGGATGCGAAGAACAACCGTTGGGTCGGCACAGAATCTGATAATGACGGACTTTGGACGTCTCTTGTCGCAATGGGTGACATCTGCCGTTATGCCGTTATGAAAAATGATTCCCGATACTCTGCCGAAGAAGTAGAATATGCACGCAAGGTTGCAACACGTTGGGTAGAGGCAATTTTATTGCTCGAGTATATACCCTCGTGGAAAGGCAAGGTACCTTCATTTGTCCGATATAACGAACCGGGAACGAACAGAGCGTCCAAGGTGTATTTAAAGCAGGGTAAAGAGGCGAAAATAAATCTTCCGGATATAAGTCCTGCCGGTTTTAACTTTGCACCGCTCGGCCCTGTCAATCCTGATGACTGGGCAGCAGAGGATGCGATGCCCGAGATAGTATTCCGTAATGTTGAGGGATATGTTGCACGTTCATATCATGTAAACGATCCCGAAAACGATCCCGTTCCTATTCTTGACGGAGTGTTCTTCAAAAAGGTCTACAATCCTGAGGGCAAGCTGATTTCGGTACGTGTGCCCTCAAGCAGTGATAAGGGTGACGATATACCGCCGTTGCTCAGCGTTGACAGTTCAATGGAAATTCCCGAGCGTCTGCGCCGTCTTTATACAAGTGAAGTCAATCCGAAGACGGGCAAGAATTGGGGCGACGATGACATAATTTTTAAGTGTGATACATCAAACGATGAACTTGTCGGACACTATGCTATATGGCAGCTTGCATACGACATTCTCGGTGAGGATGACCCTGAACTTCGAGAGATTATTGCAACTATTGCAGAGCGTCATGCACAGCACTTTGTTGACAACGATTATGCTCATACTGATGCAGGCGGTCAGCCTACATCATGGGCGAGAATGACCCGAGAGTATTATATGAACAAGAATTGCGAGGCGTTTGAGGATGCACCTTTGGGTACGATGATTCTTCTTCAGCTTTTCAAGGTTGCTCACCATGTAACGGGTAACGAACTTTGGAACGAGGAATACCGCAAGCTGGCTCTCGAGGAGCCTTATCGCTATGCAGACCTTGCGTGCGAGCATTATGAACGATATGAGCGTCAGATTAAGGACTTCTTCAAGAAACCCGAGCTTGATTCCGAAACCTTGTTCCCGTTTGTTGTCAAGAGCATGAACTATTCCGACACACGTATGGCGGCGGTTGTATATTACACAATGTCACAGCTTGAAACGGATCCTGTTCTTCGTGAGAAGTATCAGCGTGGAGCAGACTGCTGGTGGAGACTTGAGCGTTACGGACGTGATGTTGAGTGGTCGCTTGTTTATCAGCTGATGTATCCCGAAGAGGATCAGTTTGATGCTTTTGGACGTGCGTGCAAGGATGTTCTCAAATGGCAGGTCAGCCGTTATCCGATAAACAGCCGTGAGATATTCCTGGATAACACTACCAGACCTGACGCTTATGAAGAGGACGGTATGCTTTGGTATAAGGATACCGATACACCGATTCCCTATGCTGTGGCAATGGATGAAAGAGGAGCTACAGGCACAGATTTCTTCTACGCTAAACAAGGTAATAAAGGCCGTCGTCTTTGCGAATCATATAATTTGATATGGCCATATTGGATGGGAAGATATCACGACTTGCTCAAGGAAGAAGGCAAGCCAGGTGATATGACACTTGATGAGCTTATGGAAGTTCTCAGTCAAGATTAAGATAAAAAAACCTCCGACAGATTGTTTCTGTCGGAGGTTTTTGTTTAGCTGTCCATTATCATTTGAGTATATTTTTCTATCAGTTCTTTTGCAACCTCGAGTGTATCCTCCTCGGAGGGAGCCTCAGGTTTGTAGTGAGAGAGCCAATTCTGCTCAAACTTTGCAACATTGCGGTAGAAAGGTGTACCGTTGTAGTCCTCACGGTCGTTAGCTTTACGCTTTGTGGTTGTAATTTTACATTTGCGTTTTTTGAAATCTACAGCAAGCTGCTCAAAGAAAGAGTACCAACGGGGAAGATAGAAAGTTTTTATAAGACCGCTCCACTCTTTCCAGGAATAGTCATACAATTCGGAGTCTCTTATCGGACCCCAGATAGTGATAAGGCAAAGCTGATTTATCTCGAAGTTTTGCTTATCTTTGTCGCTGCATGCACAGTTGCGAGCCTCTTTGAGGTGAGTGGCAAGACAGAGTTCAGGCCTTGTGGCAAGAAGTCTGTCTACGTCCTCGAGAAGCTTTACAAAAAGATTTACATTGCGTTCGAACTTGTTTATATCCTTTTGATTAAATCCGTCCATACTGCGAAGATAAAGGACTTTTGCAAAGTTGCTCAAAACCTGACGTGTTATGTCGCACACATCAAAACGGTATCCGTCAGACTCAGCTTTTGTAGCAGAGATAAGCTTCTGGAGAGCTGAAAGCAGAATCTGATTGTCGTATCTCAGCTCGAAAAAGTCGTTGGGAGCGGTGTGGCGAACTTCGGTGGCAGGGCGTGCACAAATGATAGAACCGGTTTCTCTGCCAACGCATTTTTCGCTGTAACAGCTGTCACGCAAAAGTTTTACCGCCTCAAAAAGACACTCTTCGTCACTGCCGTAACGGCGGCGTGCATAGTCTTTAAGCCAAGTATCGAGCTCGGGAGCATCGTTTCTTGTAAGCATATCGGAAGCGAGGTCGTAGTAGAGGGGGTTCTGGAATATACCCTCCATAAAGAGACCTGTTCCAACGGCGTTATCGTACTTCTCTTTTTTCTGTGCAAAGGGATTGTCGGCCAAAGCTTGTATTGAGCCGTGCAAAGAGTTTCTGTCGCCGAAGTTGTGGAGCGTGCCCGAGATGAAATTATAGCCCCAGAATCCGTCTGTTTGTGCACATTTGCTTCCGTCGATATCGAGGATAAGGAGTTTATCTTTGTCGACAGCTTTTACTATCTGTTCGCGCAAAGACCAAGCCTGCATTACCCATACGGCCTGGCTGTCAAAGCTTGTATACATGTCGGAGATTGCCTTACCGACACTCTGAAGATATTTATCACCCTTTATAGGCGGTTTGTTTTCATGGAACGGGTCACAAGCGTAGTAATGGTGAGCACCGAAAAGTTGACGCTGTTTTTCAAGTAAAGCAAGGCCGAACTTTCTGAAAGTGTCATCAAGGGGGTCAATTTGATATGTGCCGTAAAATCCGCACCATGAGGGGAGAGGATACATGCGTGTTTTGCGCATGAACTGTTTAAAGTTTTTGGGAACCTGACCTGCATAACCCTGCTGAATAGGAGTCATACCGAGCTCCAATTCGCGGTCAATTATCTTCTTTCCGAGTTCAAGTCTCTTGTCGACATAGGCCTTGTCGGTCAGCGAGAAATAGCTGTCGATGTTAGTCATCATTTGCCATGGCCAGTAAGCGGGGCCTGATATGTACTGCAAGGCTTCATCATCTGTGTAACCGAGGTCTTTGAGCGTATAGAACAAGACGGCTTCATATCCGACAACAGAGAGGGGCATATTGATTCCACGCATTGCCATGAAATCGATTTCTCTCTCCCATCTGTCCCAGTCCCACCAGCAGGCGGAATAGCCGAGGGTGCAGTAGTTCATGTATGCACGTTTTTCCTGCTCGATTATGTGAACGGTTTTGCCTTTTGGAAGCGGTGCTTCGGTTACGTTTATATATTCGTTTCCGCAGTGTGAAAGATTCACACCGCAGTTGTCTTTGAGATAGCGGTAAAAGGCCATTGCCTGGCTTATTTTACAGTCACCGCGAAGAACGATTTTTCCGTTGACGGCTTCGATTTCAAAGACGTTTTTACCGTCGCGGCGTTCTATGATTTCGAGTTCAAAGCGGTCAGCGATTTCAGGTGCATTTCTCTTGATAAGATTGAACATTATATGTCCTCCTTGTTTTAGGGAAAATCTGCTGTACAACTAATAATTATATCAAAGAATAGAAAGTAAAGCAATTATACGCATAAAAAAATAAAAAATATGTTTTTGGGTCGAAAAAATGATATAATGGTAAGGAAAAGGGGTGGAAAAGTGAAAAGCAATAATAAAGTGCTGTCAGCAATAATGTGTGCTCTGTCATGTGCACTTATAATAGTAGGAGCGTTTATCAGAATTCCGCTGTCACCGTTGGCAATAACCTTGCAGGCAGAATTTGTTTTGCTTTCCGCTTTGCTTCTGGGAGCACGCAAGGCTTGCGGTGCAGTCGGTATATATATTCTTTTAGGACTCTGCGGAATTCCCGTTTTTACTCAGGGTGGCGGACTGTCTTATGTTTTAAAGCCGTCATTCGGATTTATAATCGGATTTTTAGTTGCAGGGGCAGTGACCGGTTATATGGCGATGCGATTAAAAAAATATACCTTTTCGAATATTTATATGTCCTGTCTTGCAGGACTTGCTGTGATGTATGTTTTGGGCGTTGCATATTTTTATTTTATAACAAGGTTTTATCTTGATTCATATATCGGATTTATGTCACTTATTAGTACTTGTGTCTTTATGACATTGCCGATTGACGCTGTGTTGTGTGTGCCTGTGGCTTTTTGCGCTAAGAGGCTTGTACCAATACTGAAAAAGCATAATATTTGATTTAATCGTCTTTTATAATGCCGTAACCCGATATATTGCTTGATGAGTTTCCCAAACTGTCAACATCGGTTTCCATTACTTTGCAGTAGATAAACTGTTTTTCGTCACCGCATCTTGTCTGCCAGCTTTTAAGAACGATGCAGGTTTTAAAAAGAGATATTATTTTTTCATTGGCACCTACGACATTTGATATTAATTCAAAGTCAGTTTCGGGAACAGAAAAGTTATCAACAAAAGCCGCTTCACCGCAACTTTCGGGTTGCGGTGCGAAGCGGCTGTTTTGTATCATCCAGAGGGCCACTTTTTCTCTGAGTTCATTCTCGTTTATAAGAGCAAACATAGTGACCTTCCTTTTAACAGTTATTTTTTGATTTGAGCGTAAACATCCTGAGTTATCTTCTGCATCTCATCCATTTTACGCTCGATGTCCTCAACGAGCTTGAATTGAGTGCGACAACGGTCAAGATTGTGTTCGCTGTATGCTGTGCGGAAATATGTATCGCCGTTGAGATAGTCTCCGAGGAATCGCATACCGCATTCGAGAGTCATAAGTTTTGAGGAGAAGGGGAGATATTCCACTTCGGTTGCTGTGAGGCTTTCACCTGCGGTTTCAAGGTATCCCGTGACGTATTCCTTGTAAAGCGGCAGGCTCAAAGAAACTTTTGAAAGATCCTTTTCGTCTTCAGCAGCGGTGTTTGCACCGAAACGTATGCTGTCACCAAAATCGTAAAGGGAAAGTCCGGGCATGACCGTGTCGAGGTCAACAACGCAAATGCCTTCTCCCGATTCGTTATCGAGCATGACGTTATTAAGCTTTGTGTCGTTGTGTGTAACCCTTAGGGGAAGTTTGCCGTCTTTGAGCATGTTGACGAGAATTCCTGTATCTGCTTCTCTGCTCAGGACGAATTCTATCTCATCTTTAACGTTTGCGGCACGTCCTGCAATATTGTCATTGACAGCCTTTTTGAAATCAGCAAAGCGGGAGACAGTGTTATGAAAATTCGGTATGGTTTCATAGAGCGTCTCACTGGGGTAATCGGCGAGGAGGCATTGGAATTTACCGAAAGCTTTTGCGGCATTTCTGAAAATAGCCGGGTCGTCTATAGTCTGGCAGGAATGAGCCTCTGTTATGAAGTTGTAAATTCGCCAACAGTTGCCGTCAGCGTCCTTATA
>JAZUNO010000094.1:0-9816 GCA_045604185.1 Acutalibacteraceae bacterium
CCGACAGGGACTTTTATTACTAAATCCTCGGCTTTTCTGCCGAACTTGCGACCGCCCTGACCGTTGTTGCCCTTGCTTGCTTCAAACTTTCGCTTGTAGCGGAAGTCCACAAGGGTTGAAAGGTTAGAGTCAGCAACAAAGATGACATCGCCACCTTTGCCACCGTCACCGCCGTCAGGTCCGCCTGAGGCAACATACTTTTCACGGTGAAACGTGACGGCTCCGTCGCCGCCCGCTCCCGCCTTTATCTTGATTTTTGCAACATCTACAAACATAAACTGTCCTTTCAGTTAAACGCTGAATAATAATTATGCACGAGCCGCCTTGATGTTTTCTACAAACTTACGTGCAGTCTCGGTTATCTTCTGATAATCACCTGTCTTTGCTCCTGCCGTCAGCGAGCTGCCGGCTCCGACTGCAACCGCACCTGCTTTTATCCACTCGCCGACATTGTCAACATCAACGCCGCCTGTGGGCATCATCTTCGCATAAGGAATGGGGCCCTTGATTGCCTTTATGATTTTGGGTCCGAAGAGGTCACCGGGGAATATCTTGAGGATATCAGCACCAGCTTCCATTGCCATAACTGCCTCACGCACAGACATAACGCCCGGCATAACAGCTGTTCTGTAACGGTTGCACATCTTGACAGTTTCAAGGTCAAGATACGGGCTTACGATATACTGTGCACCCGAAAGCAAAGCTATTCTTGCAGTTGCGGCATCCATAACGGTACCTGCACCGAGGATAATCTCATCGGGTGTGTATTTCTTTGCAAGGTCCTCAATAACCTTGTCGGCATGGGGAACGGTAAATGTAAGCTCAATAGCCGCAACACCGCCCTCGATGCAAGCATCTGTGATGCGTTCAGCCTGCTCGGTTGTTTCAGCTCTGACTACGGCAACAATTCCGCATTCCTGTATTTTAGTAAGTATCAATTCTTTATCCATGATTTTCAACCCTTTCAAAAAATTTTACACAGTATGGGCGCACAGCCGTGCGCCCCTGAAAGTTAAAATAGCATTGTTTTTTTGCGCCTCAAGGTTTGATTGTGAGTTTGGGTGCGAAAGACGACCAATGTGCGCAAGATCATTCAAACCCTACGTTGCAAGTCTGCCGTTTGAATCAGATTGCGTGCAGTGGACGTTTTTCGTGCCCCGAAGCGTATTTGTGATACGCGAGTTTGGGTGCGAAAGACGTTCAATGTGCGTGATACGGTTCAAACCCTACGTCTGTTATCTCTGTACACGGGCACCTGCACCGCTCATTACCGCTTCAACTTCCTTCTTGCTTGCCATAGAAGTATCACCCGGGGTGGTCATCGCCAATGCTCCGTGAGCTACACCGTAGTTGACGGCTTTCTGTGCATCGCCTGTAGTCATAAGACCGTAAATAAGTCCCGATGCAAAGGAGTCGCCGCCGCCGACACGGTCAAAAATCTCAAGATTATCAAGCTTCAAGCCATGATAGAGCTGACCGTCTGCCCAACACATTGCACTCCAATCATTGACTGTCGCTGTCTTTACACCTCTGAGAGTGGTTGCAACCACCTTGAAGTTAGGATATACCTTAACAGCATTTTCAATCATCTTGCAATAGCCGTCAAGATTGAGCTCTTTAAGACTTTCATCGTTGCCCTCAACCTCAAGTCCGAGGCAGGCTGTGAAGTCCTCTTCGTTGCCTATCATGACATCGATATACTTTGCAATCTCTTTGTTGACTTCCTGTGCCTTTTCTTTGCCGCCTATGCCTTTCCAGAGTGACGGACGGTAGTTGAGGTCATAAGAGACGATTGTGCCGTACTTTTTAGCCTGCTTTACAGCTTCGACAACAGTCTGGGCACTGGTCTCGGAGAGAGCGGCGAAAATTCCGCCTGTGTGAAGCCATCTTACTCCGAGAGTACCGAAGATATACTCCCAATCAACATCCTCCGCCTTAAGCTGAGATGCCGCTGTATTGCCTCTGTCGGACACACCGACAGCTCCGCGGATACCGTATCCGCGCTCTGTGAAATTAAGTCCGTTTCTCACAGCACGTCCGATTCCGTCATAATCCATCCATTTTATGAAAGATGTATCAACTCCGCCCTGAAGAACAAAGTCCTCAACAAGACGGCCTATCTCATTATCTGCAAGGGCGGTGATAACAGCAGTACGCAGGCCGAAGCAACGGCGAAGTCCACGTGCAACATTGTACTCTCCGCCGCCCTCCCAGGCGGTAAAACTTCTGCTGTTCTTTATTCTTCCATCACCCGGATCAAGTCTGAGCATAATCTCTCCGAGCGATATTTCATCAAATTTACATTCATCCGCAGGTCTTAAATTAAGCAACATAAAATTTACTTCCTTCCATTTTAATCTGCAAAATTAACCAATATATAGTATACGCTTAAAAGCCGTTTTTTACAATATAATTTTAGTTTTTGACTAAAAAAAGCAAACACAGTACTAAAATATTCTTTGTTCTAAAAAACAAAAAGGACACGACAATTATTTTTGACGTATCCTTTTATTTTTATTGTTTTACTTTAACTTCAGCTGCGGTTATTTTCTTGCCGGGTTCGATAACATCAATACATTTGACGGGACAGACCTCGTTACACTTGTCGCAACCGATACATTTCTCAAAATCGACCTTAGCACAGAAATTCTCAACCTTGACGGCGTCGTGTTCACAAACCTTTACACAGCGCATACAGCCGATACAAGCTGCCTTACACTGTTTTTTGGCAACAGCACCTTTCTCATGGTTGTTACAAAGCACCGCCGCCTTTGCCTCATGCAACGGCAGAAGCTCGATAAGGCCTTTCGGACAGGTGTTGATACACATCTTACACGCACGGCACGCAAGCGGATTTATTCTCGCCACACCGTCGCATATATGAATTGCTTCATAAGGACAAACCTTAACGCAATCGCCAAAGCCTATGCATCCGTAAATACAGTCTTTCGGGCCGCCAAAAAGCTGGTTTGCCATAGCACAGCTCTTTACACCCATATAATTGAGCTTTGTACCTGTGTTGTGCTTATTGCCCTGACAAAGCACAACAGCGGCCATCGGAATTACACTGCCTGCCGCAAGACCCGTAATCTTTGCTACAGCCTCGCTGACTTCACTTCCGCCCGGAGCACAAAGGCCCGTATCAGTAGTGTCACCCTGCGAAAGAGCTGCGGCATAACCCGAACAACCCGAAAATCCGCAGGCACCGCAGTTGGCACCCGGTAACACTTCCAGAATCTCCTCCGCCTTTTCATCAACGGGTACTGCCATAACCTTTGAAGCAATCGCAAGTCCGAGACCTGCTACAAGACCTATCACTGAGACGATGATAACAGCTGTTAATATTTCCATGTTATTATCCCGTCCTTTCTTAACCGAATATGCCTTCGATTATGCCCGAAAATCCAAGGAATGACACGGACACAAGGGAAGCTGCAATAAGTGTTATCGGCAAGCCCTGCAAAAACTTCGGCACTTCACAACTCTCAAGACGCTCACGGACACCTGCAAACATAACCATTGCAAGCATAAATCCGAGACCTGCTCCCAACGAGTTCATTACAGACTGAATAAAGGTGTAACCGTTTTCAACGTTGAGCAGAACTACTCCTAGCACTGCACAGTTTGTTGTGATAAGCGGAAGATATATTCCCAGAGCTTTATAAAGTGCAGGAATATACTTTTTGAGCACTATCTCAACCAGCTGAACAAGTGCTGCGATAACAAGAATGAAAACTATTGTCTGAAGATATTCGAGGTCATTTTTTACAAGCAGAATGTTTATAGGATATGTAACAGCGGTTGAAAGCACCATAACGAAGATAACAGCCGCACTCATACCTACTGCCGTATTAAGCTTTTTTGAAACACCCAGAAACGGGCAGATTCCCAAAAACTTTGCAAGAACAAAGTTCTCGGTAAGTATACCGGTCAGAAGAATAGCAAGCATCATTTTCATGAGTTATCCGCCTCCTTACCGTCGTGCTTTTTAGCCTTTGCCGTAGTCTCTATCTCCTCACGGATTGAACAAGAACCTGCCATAGGACAGTCATCACAACCCTTAAGCTCCGCTTTGGACAGTCCCCTCTTATCGGCAAGCTTATTTGCACAGGCTATGAGCATACCGAACACGAAAAATCCGCCGGGAGGAAGAATGAATATAAGCATGGGGCTTATTGATTCCGGAAGAACTTGCATACCTGCTA
Source organism: Acutalibacteraceae bacterium (assembly GCA_045604185.1). GTDB lineage: Bacteria > Bacillota > Clostridia > Oscillospirales > Acutalibacteraceae > CAG-177. Next base: position 4,206 of record JAZUNO010000094.1, read on the forward strand.
TCGCACCCGTGCCGAGCAGCTCCCTTATGGCACCCATCAAAAGCAGTGCCGCAGTAAAGCCGATGCCCATTCCAACTCCGTCAACAGCCGATGCAATAACGGAATTTTTGCAGGCAAACGCCTCTGCTCTGCCGAGGATAATGCAGTTAACAACTATCAGCGGAAGATACACACCGAGCTGTTCGTCAATCTGCGGTGCAAAAGCTTTTACAATCATCTGTACTATGGTAACAAACGAAGCGATTATAACTATATACGCCGGAATTCTTACCTTTGAAGGAATTACCTTTTTAAGTGCAGATATTACTATGTTTGAACAAATCAAAACTATCGATGCCGCCGCACCCATTCCCAATGCACTTTCAACTGAGGTCGAAACCGCAAGAGTGGGACAAGTGCCGAGCACAAGACGGAGTACAGGGTTTTCTATGACAAGTCCCTTGGTAAACTCATGCATCAAGCCTTTTTTCTTTGCCATTTACTCCGCCTCCTTTATCATTTTATAGTATCCGAGCGCCTCGTTGACGGCTCCCGTCACGGCATCAGAGGTTATTGTTGCTCCTGTGAGAGCCTGAATCTCATTACCTGAGGCTCCCGATTTTGTAACCTTGATTCCGTCAACTTTTCCGAGGAACTGACTCAAAAAGCTGTCATTCTTTGCGTTCATGCCGAGGCCTGCCGTTTCGTTGAGCTCAAGCGGATAAACGCCTGTAACCTTACCGTTAGCATCAACACCCGTCATGATTTTGACGTCACCGCCGTAACCCTTTGTGACAGTTACAAAAACATAGCCTGCAACGGCTCCGTCCTTTGTGCCCTCAACGTATGTACCGCTTGCACCCGGAACTGTTTTCTCTTCGCTGAAAGCTGTAGCAGACGGTAAAACTATCTGCCTTGTTTCAAGCTCTGTCTGCTGTGCAAGCTCATCTATCATGGGAGCTGTGACGCTGTTTGTAACAGCTAAAAGTGTTGTTGCGATAAGACATATCAAAAATAGTGCAAGTGCGGGAACTGCAAAAACTTTTAAATTCTTCATTTACTTGCTCCCTCCTTGCTCTTTTTTTCCTTAACGCTGCCGAAAGGCTTCGGAGTTGTAAGATGTTCAATGTGAGGAACAAGTATGTTCATAAGTATAATTGCAAACGATACACCCTCGGGCAGACTGCCGAAAAGTCTTATGAGCGATGTTATGAGTCCGCAACCGATACCGAAAATTATTTTGCCCTTGAAGTTAATAGGTGAGGTTGCGTAGTCGGTTGCCATAAAGAACGCTCCGAGCATCAGTCCGCCACTCAAAAGCTGATAGACTACAAACTGCAAATCACCCTTGCCGGCTATGAGCATAATAACCGCAACAGTACCGATAAATGTCAACGGAATAATGGGTGAAATTATCTTTCTTATCATAAGATAAACTCCACCGACTATAAGGGCTAATGCACAGGTTTCGCCAAGGCTTCCGCCACGCATACCCAAAAACATCTCGAGCATTCCCGGAAGCTCGTTGTCCTGCATTGCAAGAGGTGTTGCCGTTGTAACCGCTTCACCCGTCTTATAGGCAAACGGAGCCGTCCATGTGGTCATGGCCGTCGGGAACGAAACCATGAGAATAATTCTGCCTGCTATTGCAGGGTTTACAAAGTTCTGGCCTATACCGCCAAAAAACTGCTTAACAACTACTATTGCCACAACCGCACCGATAGCTGCCATCCACAGCGGAATGGAAACGGGCAGGTTGAAAGCTAAGATAAGACCCGTTACAACTGCACTCAAATCGCCTATTGTGTTGTGACGTCCCATAACCAATCTTGATATGTACTCTACAAGCACGCTGACTCCCACTGTGACAGCACACACCAAAAGCACTCTGAGGCCGAAAATCCACACCGCTGCAACCAATGCAGGAATGAGTGCTATGATAACATTGAGCATTATTCCCGTTACCGTGGGAACCGAATGCACGTGAGGAGAGGCACTTACTGTTAATTTTTTATCAGGCATTTTTAGACTTCTCCTCTCTTAAAACTTGTTTTGCAAGACGCATGTACTGAACAAGCGGTTTGCCTGCAGGACACGAAAATGCACATGAACCGCATTCCATACAGACATTGACACCGACTTTTTCAAGACGCTCAACATCCTTAGCCTTTGAGTAACGCTCAATAAGAGTAGGCATAAGGCTCAACGGACAAGCTGCCGCACATCTGCCGCAACGTATACAGTCACGCTCTTTCATAACCTTCTGGTCGCCCTCGGCAAAGGCAAGAATTGCATTATTCTGCTTTAGCACAGGCAGGTTAGTATCTATTATTGAAAGACCCATCATCGGACCGCCTGTGATTATCTTGCCGGGTTCAGCCTTGAATCCGCCGCAAAACTCAATGATGTCCCCGATATTTGTTCCTATCGGCACACGCACGTTCTGCGGTTTTGCTATTGCCGACCCGTCAATGGTCATTGACCGGCTGACAAGCGGTTTACCCGTCTTTAAATAGCGTGCGATAAACGCAACACTCGCAACATTCATAACTATACATCCGACATCAGCCGGAAGCTTTCCGGGCGGCACCTTGCGTCCGGTTGCAGAGAGGACCATCATCTTCTCAGCACCCTGCGGATATTTCGACTTCAATACCATAAGACGGATTTCATCGTCCTTGTCCAACTTGTGGTCCGCTATATTCTTGAGAATCTTAAACGCTTCAGGCTTGTTATCCTCCGCGGCTATAACCACGTTTTTGATACCCAAAATTTCTTTAATGGTAAAGATACTCGAAAGAATGTCCCACGAATTGTCAAGACACTCACGGTAGTCAACTGTTATGTATGGCTCGCACTCCGCAGCGTTGACTATAAGTGTGTCAACCTTTTTGTCGGGCGGAATTCTGAGCTTTACATGGGTCGGGAAACCTGCACCGCCAAGACCTACAAGTCCCGACTCACGGACTGCACGCAAAAAAGTCTCCTTACCCGTAACTTCAGGAGGTTTAATACCCTCATACAAACGCATCTCACCGTCAGACTCAATCTCCACCGCCTGCGAAATAACGCCGTTGGGCAGCTTGACCTGAGTTATTGCACTGACTGTGCCCGAAACGGAGGCGTGTATCGGTGCGCTGACAAACTTATCACTGTCACCGATAACCTGACCCACTCCTACCTTATCCCCGACTTTCACCGTAGGTATACACGGTGCACCGATATGCTGCTGCATCGGTAACAAAACCTTGTCGGGAATAGGAAGTCTGACGACCTCGCTATCCGCAGTATTCTTATTGTGAGAAACAGCTACGCCACCGCGCACCCGTTTGACAGCCTTAAGAACACCGTCCAAATTCACTGAGCCCATCTTTTCAACTCCTTACACATATAGAAAATCGTTCAATAATTTTTTGTACCCATAAAAAACCTGCTCTGCTTTTGCAGTACAGGCATAATTACGCAAAGTATGGTACCCGTAACAATTCCCGTAACAACCGAGAATATCATCAGCACCGGTGCATACCCAAAAACCGCTTTCGTGCCCGTGAATATCAAAGCCGCAAAAAGTTGCCCGATATTATGGCACACCGCCGATACCACAGCAATTCCGATAAAGCCAAACCACTCCGACTTTATCCTCGTCAACAGCCACATCGCAAGCGTACTCAACACACCGCCTGCAAGACTCATGCAAAATGCCGTGAAGCCACGCGTAACGCCTGCGAAAGCCGCCTTTATAACAGTTATGCACATCGCCTGCGGTAAACCCATTGTAATAGCCGTAAACATCGTGACTATATTTGAAAATCCGGGCTTTGCACCGGGCGGCATAAACGGCATTGCAGGAATCAGATTCTCAAGAAACGAGAGTGCCAATGCCTGAGCACAGAGTATTCCCATGAGCGCAGTTTTTCTCGCTTTCATATGAACTCCCCTCTGCTTCTTCATCCCGTTATCACATCCGGTCCGCCACTGTCACCGACAAGAGTTACAACTACTCCACCGGGCAGGCACGCCGCTGTCTCACCCACACGAGTAAGTTTTCCCGATGATACACACAGCTTATCCGGACAGTCCGCACTCTCAAAATATATGGCATTGTCCTTGACTTTTATTACGCAATTCGGCTGCGTTTCGGGAATTATTGTTAGCTGTATACCTTTTCCGAGCTCCACCCGCTCATATTCCTCACCGTTTACATATATGACAGCCGTTACTCCGTCATCGTTTATAAAGCTCGGAACAATAAGCAATACACTCAAAATCAGTACCGCTGCAATTATAACAATATCACCTTTTTTCAAAAGGTTGTTTTTCTTCATCAGATATCACCGTTTAATATGGTAAAACTGTCATCCGAAAGCTCAAACTTCTCCGAAAGGCCCTCGGTTATACGAATGCTTTTGTCTTTAAAAACAAACAGTGCATGGGCATCATATTCTTTGAGCAAATCAAGCGACCTCTCATAGCCTAAAACAAAACACGCTGTAGAAAGTGCATCAGATAAAAAACCGTCCTTACAAACCACAGTCACACTCAAAAGGTCGTTTTCAACGGGATACCCCGTTTCGGGGTTCAGAATATGATGATAGGTCTTGCCGTCAGATGTAAAACTGTTCTCATAGCTGCCCGACGTAGAAATGCAGGTTTCGTTCAACGTCAAAGTACCGACGCAGTCCGCAGGACCGCCCAACGGATTTCTGACACCTACGCTGAAACTTTGTCCCTCTCCGTAAAGCAGCACACTGCCACCGACGGATATTACCGCTCTCTTGGTTTCGGTTTTTTGGAGAACTTTTCTCGCCTCATCGCAAGCTACACCCTTACCGACGGCTCCGAAATCCATAACCGTTCCCTCGGGTATTTTAACTTTTTGCGTATCTGTTTCTATGTTCTTTTGACGAACTGCCGTCAAAGCCTTTTCAAGCTCATCCGAATTCGGAACCCTTGCATCCTGAGTTCTGAATCCCCAGAGGTCACTGACCTTTCCCAAAAGCGGATTGAAAGCGCCGCCGCTCTTCTTTAAAAGCTCACTGCATCTTTGAGAGAGCTCCAGAATCAAAGCGTCCGTATGACAAAAATCTCCTGCACTAGCATTTATCTTACTGACGGACGAAGCCGCCCTGTATCGGGAAAGGGAAGCGTTTTCAAGTTCAGCTATGCGGTTTTTGATGCTCTCAGCCGTGTCCTCGGCACTCTTGCCCTCAACATTAAGGCTTACAACAGTGTTCATAAGTGCTGTGCTGCCCTGATACTCACGTGCAGACAAAAAAACATCCGTAACAATTATTGCAGCAACGGCCACACACAGGCACAAACATATAACCGCAACTTTTTTTCCTTTAGGAATTCTCATAAAAACCACCTGCCAGATCCCATTCGGCCGATCTGTTACAACAGACTTTTCTTCATATATTTTAACTGTTTTATACGAAAACTTCAAGAATTTATATTTGCCAACATGAATCTACCATTGATTAAAGAAATCATCCTTTATCGATAAAAAAAGGGCCTTTTATGCCCCGTTCACAAAAATTCCCGAATTTTTTATTAAAAATCAATAAAAAAAACACATTTTAATAGTGACACACTAAAAAAAATATGTTATAATCTAACAAAATATTTTAAT
>JAZUNO010000095.1:0-21416 GCA_045604185.1 Acutalibacteraceae bacterium
TAATTTTTTCGGTTTTTTGCAAGTTCATACACAAGTCAAAACAAAAATATTTTGAAATTTTTAAAAAAAGCTTTACTTTTTATGGTCAATAGTGGTAAAATAAAGAAAAACTAATGTTGAATATTTTTTAACGTGCTTGACACGCTTCTATAGAAAAGGGTGAAATAATGGATAAGATAGACGTAAAGATTATCGACTGTCTAAAAAAGAACGCCAGAGAAAATGCTTCTATTATCGGATCACAGGTTAACATGTCTGTATCCGCTGTTATTGAACGTATCAAAAAACTCGAGGCAAACGGAATAATTCAGCAATACACTGTCGTGCTTGACAGCAAAAAGCTCGGCATGGATATCACTGCGTTCATTTCCGTAAGTATGGAACATCCAAAGTATAACAACCAATTCAATGAATTTGTTAAAACACACAGCCACATCATTGAATGCCACTACATAACCGGCGATTTCGATTTTCTGCTCAAGGTAAACACAGAATCCACACAGGGTTTGGAACACTTGCTCAACGAAATCAAAAGTGCCGGCGGTGTTTCTTTGACCAAAACACTTGTTGTTCTCTCAACCGTTAAGGAAGATTATTCTATATCCTTAGACTAACTATGACTATTTAGCGGCATCATATAGTGAGCCCTACTCTTAAAAATCCTTTCTGTTAAAAGCCACGGTAAGACTACTCTTACCGTGGCTTTTTCTGCTTTATTAAATCAATATGTAATCGTATAGTCTTTTTCAAAAGTCAGACCGACACAGACATCGTGAGTGCCAAACATATTAACGGTTACCTCAAGAACAAGCGGTGTTGTATAGTTGGCGTGAACTACATTGCCCGTCGCTTTATCAATAGTAGCTTTTACCGCACAGTTATAATACTTTGTGGAAAACTTCTCAACAAAGGGAGCACTTTCGGCAACCTCAGCAGTTTCTATAACATCGCAAACCGAGCCTACGCCCACACCTGCTGTAGGATTCTTTTGATCTTTAAGCTTAATATAAATTTCATACTCTGTCCCCTTGTCAACACAAGTCGCCTTGACAACATCTTTAGCTTGAAGCTTGCTTACATAATTCTGGTCGGGAACAAGATACTCCGCTATAATTTCCTCTCTTGTATCGTACACAATCGGATCCGTATCATCTTTCATAAATGTATTCAGCATGCTTTTTGCCGTCGACACAAGTGACTCGGGAACTACCAGCATATCCTCGTTAACAGTACGATCTTCATAGTTCTTTACAACCTTAGACGCATTGGTCTTGATTTTATTTGCACTTTTATTAAAAAGCTCAACTATTTCTTCAACTGTTTTGGGTGCAGAATTTTTGTCATTTTCCTGCACAGGTGCCGTTTCAGATGTACTTTCGGATTCGTTTTCAACATCTGATGTGCTTTCAATAGTAGTATCAACATCGCCGGAAGTATTCTCCTGAGGCTGTGTTGCCTGCTCAGCATTCACAGACGCCGTTGTTTCAACAGTATCAGTCGAAGGCTCCCCTTTTTTGTTTGCAAGACAACCTGACATGAGTACCGTTTCAAAAATTAAAACAATAACAATCATCGCTATCGCAAACAATCTCTTTACTTTACCCATACACTTCTCTCCTTTTCATTTTTTCATCATTTTTATCTTATCATAATATTTTTTCAATTTCTATAAAAATCAAAAAATAATATTTTTAACTTGTTTGTGTCGGACAAGATGTGCATAATACCGTTTATATGCGTATCGAAATATACAGCAAGTTTCTTGTTTTTTTTTGTTTTTTTGTAATACATGGAAAAAATGAAAAGTTGGAAATTTTCTTTTGAAAAACCGCTATACAAAACGCTGATTTTGTGATAAAGTAAAGATGCTTTTTAAATTAAAAGGAGTGTTAAAACATGAAAAAAGTTTACGAAGGAAAAACGAAAGACGTTTATTCACTCGACAATGGTAATGTAATGCTTAAATTCAAAGATGACTGCACAGGTAAAGACGGCGTTTTTGATCCTGGCGAGAACACTGTTGGCCTTACAATCGAAGGCATCGGCAAGGCAAACCTTGAAACATCTATTCATTATTTCGAGCTTCTTAAAAAAGCCGGAATTAAAACTCACTATGTCAGTGCTAACCTTGACGACGCTACTATGGAAGTTCTGCCCGGCAAAGTTTTCGGTCACGGTCTTGAAGTTATCTGCAGACTCGTTGCAACAGGCAGCTTCATTCGCAGATACGGCGAATATATTGAAGACGGTACAGTTCTTGAAGGCGGATATGTTGAATGCACTTTCAAAAACGACGCTCTCGGCGATCCCCTCGTAACAGGCGAAGGTCTTGCTGCTCTCGGCATCATGTCTCCCGAAATGTTCGAAAGCATGAAAGAACAAACCCTTAAAATCACAAAAATTGTTGCTGACGACCTTAAATCAATCGGCCTTGATCTTTGGGATATCAAGTTTGAGTTCGGCTACAACAACGATGAGGTTATCCTTATAGACGAAATTGCTTCCGGCAATATGCGTGTTTACAAAGACGGCAAAATCGTCAATCCCGTTGACCTCACAAAGCTTATTCTTAACAGATAAAATTAATAAGGGCCTCCGGATATACCGGAGGTCCTCTTGCTTTGGTATATTTTTAAGTCCCTGATGATTATTCATCAGGGACTTTGCGGTTTATTTATTTTCCCCACCAGTTTTGTGCGTAAATCACAAAGGTATTATTTGTGTCTTCATCATTATCCGGAACAAATTCGTATGGACCAATAACAGTTAGTTTTGCATTCGTAACATTGCCATCAATAATAGTATAGTTATCTCTATCATACGCCGGAGTATTTAAATCAATAGAATAATTGCTTCTAAATGCATCCCAAATTAACTGTGAGGAATAGTATCTTCTTCTTATGGATGTATCTGTTTCCTCAACATTGAGTGCTTTGCCGACATTTCCCTTACACCATTCTGCAACGACCTCATCTTGAAGAGCAGTACTGTTTCTTACTGCCACCGCAACAAACTCTTTTGAGCCTGCCGGATCAATCTTGCGGTAACACCCTGTGTTCCAGTCATTGTTACGGAGTACAACACCATCTCCCACAGCCTCTATAATTTGGCTTGCACTATAAACTATGGCGCAATGACCTACTAATTCAAGACCTACAGGAGAAGCTGAACTTGTAACAAGAATTACTCCGGGACGTGTAGGATAGGTACCAACACTCGTACGGGTACCGCCGGTAGGCTCACCGTTTTTATACGCCCAATCCATTTCGTCCCAATCACAGTCAAACTTTGCATATATCTTGTTATCGTTGGTAGACAATTCATCCTCAGCAGAATATGTCTCAGTTTTATCTTTGTAGATATAGACAGCATAACCGGGCAGCACAAAAGATGACAGTCCAACTACAATAACAAGTGCTATTGCCAAAAGTCTCCTAACAGATTTCATACTCTTCCTTCTTTCTTTGTATTAATTCACATTTTCATTATACACTTTTAACAACATTTGTCAATGCGCAAAATATCTATCGTTTTTCCCTCTCACATATATTCGAAAAACTTTCCGCAACAAAAAAATTCTTGTAATTATTGAGTGTTTATTATAGAATAAATTTGTAATCAATATTATAGGAGGTTTTTTCTATGCCTACATCAAATATTGCTAAAATCAAAACCAAGAAGAGCAATCTTTTTCTTCGTGTTGCTCAGGGACATTTTGCAACCAATCATTCGCACAGCAACTATTATATTGATGTTGCAGCCCAGAAGTCACGTCTTTCAGAAGCAAAAGCTGTTGCGCAGGAGCTTTGTGACAACAGCAACTATAAGGTAAACATCATTGATACTATCCTCTGCCTTGACGGCACAGAAGTTATCGGTACTTGCCTTGCAGATGAGCTTGCAAAAAATCATTGGATGAACATAAACGCTCATCAGACAATTTATGTTGTTACTCCCGAGATGACAAGCAGTTCACAGCTCCTTTTCAGAGACAATATCGTACCTATGATTAGCGGTAAGCATGTACTTATTCTTGCTGTTTCTGTTGCAACGGGCGGAACTGTTAAGTCCTCTATGGAAGCGGTTAAATACTACGGCGGAGAAGTTGTAGGTGTTGCCTCAATCTTCTCAACATCAACAGAATGCAACGGCTATACGGTTAACTCCGTTTTCAACCCCAATGACCTTACCGGTTATTTTGCCTGCCCGTCTCATGAATGTCCGCTTTGTAAGGAAGGCAAAAAGTTGGACGCTCTTATTAACAGCCACGGTTTCTCAAAGCTGTAAGATTATAGGGCTACTAATAAAACCTATTAAGAAAAAAGAACCGACTCTCTGTGAGTCGGTTCTTTTATAAGTTCATCTGTAAGTTTTAAATATACCAAAATTAAAAGAGTTTCAAGTTGTCCTCTATTCTGTCAAAGAAGTTTGCGAGCATTTTTCTGTCGCTTTCATTGCCCCTAAAGCAGATTGAAAGCACCAGTTCGCCGTTATAGGAAAGCACATTGACTGCTGCACACGGCTTTTCTTTTGCTCCACCTCCAACCAACGCACCTGTCGGAAGATTATTATCTATAGCGAGCAAATAAGGATTCATTGCACCTACATTGCTGACAGAAAGATTTGCGTTGTTATAACAAAGGCTTGTTATAAGCTCTGCCTGAGCATAAACCATTGTTGAAAAGCCGAGAGCCAGCAAAGGTTGACCGTGAAGCCCCATGAATTTATCTTTTTTAGCTTCGGTCGTGCTTTTCACAACAGCTTTCAAAGTATCTGCCATTGTTTCGCCTTTTGAATCAACGGTACAGGGTATAAATGCGGTGTGATTTGTGTAGCCGATATTTTCGGGATTCTTTATGTGTCTTCTCAGGTCAACAGCACACGAAATGCCGACTCCTTCTGTTTTCTCACAACCCGAAACATCATAAAACGCTCTGATATAAGCTGCAGAAACAAGGTCATTTGCTGTTGCCCCGTATTCCTTTGCTTTTAACCTTGCAGGCTCAAAAATGTCTGCTCCGATTTTTTTGCGGACCAACATTTTCTTGTCCGTTTTCTTTGTTTGTGTAAAAGGAAGAGTATGATTATCTTTATTGGAAACAGCTGCAAAAAGCTTTTTTGCGGCTTTTCTGTCTTCCTTGCTCATATCGCCATAAACGCACTCATATGCACGTGATTTTTGAGAATGATACAAAGAAACTGTTCCGTCTTTAATATAACTGTCATAATTTCTGAAAAGGTTATTCATAAAGCTTTTCAGACCGCCGCCATCCATACACATATGGTTGAAAATGAAACAAAGTTTACATTTGTTTTCGCAGCAAATAAGACCGATTTTAATCTGAACATTGCTTTTGACGGGAATACCCTGAAGCAAAAAATCATCTGCGGATTGCTGCAAATCTGTTGTTTCACTTACAATCAAGATATCGTCAATGTGATAGTCCGAAACTTTCCAATAAGGATTTATATGATTATCAATGAATTTCGAATGAAAAACGGGTGCGGTTTCAATAAGGCAGAGAAGAACGGTTTTCAACACACTGATATCAGGAATGAAATCATATTCAATCTCAAACCGTGCAATTCTGTCCATCCACCTACGACACATATAATTGACCTTGTCGTATAACTCCGCAGGAAGCCTTTTGGGAATCGCCGTTTCATTTTTGATTATATCAATAATGACTTTCTCGTCGCTCAACCCTCTTGAAACAAGCTCGTTAGCTCTGTCGAAGGCTTTTGTTTTTGCCGAACCTTCAAAATTCTTTTCAACAAGAGTTTTTATGTTATCTGAAATCATAACCGTTATTCCTCAATTACATGCGAGAAGAAGAAATTCTTTCTTTCCTCATTATCAATAAGCTTTACAGGTTTTACCTGATTGAGATTTGCACCTCTGTCTTTAAGCATCTGACGGTAATCGTCATAAGTGCCGTGACGCAGGAGCTTAACCTCGCAAGGACCAATACTTCCATTCTGGAACGCAGGTTTTGCAGAGGGGTTGTTTTCGCAAAACAATTCTTCAAATAACTTTGCGTATTCTGCCTCTTTACTCTTATCAGTATTTTTTGCTGTTTCAAGGAACAACACATAGTGACCGGGAGAGGTGTTGTGGTCAACATAAATGCTGTAACCTACAAACAGTTCATCGAGATGCTCCGACATAGCAGTAATAATATAGTCAAATGCCAACTGTGTCATTTTTTCTCCACTGATATTGGCAATCTGATTAAGTCTGTAGCAGAAGGTTATCTTCGGAGATTCGTGGTAGAATCCCGTTACTCGGATAACGTCTTCAATTCTGTATCTGTAAAGACCGCTTGTATTTGTAAGTATTATCTCGTATTCTTTGCCCACTTCAAGGTCTTTGATGGTGAGCAGGTTGTCATAATCATCCGAATCAACGGGACGAAACTCATAAAATCCGTTGTGAGGAAGCATTACATATTCATAAGAATTAAGCTCAAGAGGAATCGCCATCAACGCTTCCGATGCCGCATATCCAAGATAGTGGGCAGGCAAGTCACCCAAATATCTTTGAAGTTTCTTCTGATAAATCGCAACTGCACCCGTTCCCATACCATACATCCAGCTGACATTCGGCCAGATTCTGGGAACAATCGGAGCATGGTCAAATCCTTTGCGGAATTCATTGCGAAGCTCTTCAGCTCGCTTCGGGTCGGGCTTCAGCCTTTTTTCAAGCTTTGCACGCATTTCAGGAGGACATTCAATATCAGGATTTATAATGCCCTTTTCGATGTCATCGCAAAGCATTTCCCAATTTTCCTCCATGTAGAAAAACATGGATTCAAGAACTGTGATAAAAATTGTAGTGAGATAGCTGATATCTTTTTTCATCAAAGCAAAACGCAGTTTCAGATAATGCGAATGCATCTGTGTATCATCCGGAACAAACTGCAACTCCTGCGGTGAGCTCGCGAAAATCGGAACAAGAGGCTTCAAATTCAAAAGAGGAACAGAAGAAATACAGCTAACTGTTTTGCCGGTCTCGAGCTTTTCGCAACCGACTTCTGCAGTGAGAAGACCCTGCTGAGGAGGTATTAATTTGCCTCGTTCTCTGAAATACTTAAATGCACATCCCACGGGAGCACTGAAACCGAAGCACTGGCAAACCCACTCCGCCTTTGCAGACAGCGGGATTATTTTTGCTTTGCCCGTACTGCCAGATGATGCAGCAAATCGACGGTAATAAGCATTGGTAATAAGACCTTTTTCGCCTTTCATCATTCGCTGAATATAATCGGCGTAATCTTCGTAATATGTAAGAGGAACAATCTTCTGATAATCTTCAATTGAATGAACATCTTTGAAATTGTTTTTCTTACCGTAAACGGTTGTTTTGTTTTTCTTCATAAGTGAAAGCAGAAGCTTTTCCTGAATTTTATTTGCTCTTTTACTGTAGAACTTCAGCTTTGCAAGCTCCGCCATTCCCAATGAGGCCGAAAAAAGTGTCGGGATTTGCTTTATTGTTATTTTCGCCATGTTTATACCCCCTAAAGTAATAAAAAATGATATTATATATTTTAAAAATCAAAAATGTATCCAATTTATTAAAGTTTGTTTGCATTGTTGGTGGAGTACAAATCACCTCCGTTTCTAACACCTGTCAGAAAAAGTGTCAGAAAATGTCAATTTTGGAAAGATGTTTTTAAAAAACAAAAAAAACCTCAACAATCGGCGAAACGCTTGACTGTCAAGGCTTTTGAGTGGTGCGGATGACGGGACTTGAACCCACATGAAATTGCTTTCACTAGAACCTGAATCTAGCGCGTCTGCCAATTCCGCCACATCCGCATATTGTGTCCTTTATTTTTACACGGCAAGGACAGTCGAGGGTGAAGCTAAACACTCTTTTTCACCGATAAGTTTGGCGGGTCCGTTTGGACCCGCCATGGTGCGAGAGACGGGACTTGAACCCGTACGGGATTACCACACGCCCCTCAAACGTGCGCGTCTGCCGATTCCGCCACTCTCGCTCGCAACGTTGATTATTATAACAAACGCGCCTATTTATGTCAATACCTTTTTTAAAGTTTTTTACTTTATTTTGTCAGGGCAATAAAAATAATCCGGCATTCTCTATTGCGTCCGATATCTGTCTGAAAACCGGTGCACAGTCTGATGCACCGCCTGCTCCCTTTTCTTTCATTACAACCACAATATATTTCGGAGACTCTGCCGGAAACCACCCTGCAAACCATGTGTTATACAGTTCAACCCCGTTTTCAAACATACCTGTCTGTGCTGTAGCCGTTTTTCCTGCCGCTGTACAATTCTGAGGTTTTGCTCCCCTTGCGTTTCCGTTTTCCACTGCACTTTGAAGAAACTTAGCTAATAATGTGCAAGTTCTTTCCGAAAGCACCCGCTCCCCTGCACGACTTTCATGAACGTAAGTGCACTGCCCTTTATCGACCGTTTTTTCTATTAAAAACGGCTCCTTGTATATTCCTCCGGACGCTATTGCATTCATATAGGCTACCATTTGTAACGGTGTTGCCAGCAAATCACCCTGGCCAAACGAAAGGTTTGCTACTGCCGCAGGAGAATCCAACTCCTCTGCCTGAGGTAATTTCCCTGAATCGGATTCTATGCCTACACAAAGCTCCTCACCGCCTCCGAAGCCTAAAGCCGACAGCGTGCTTATCATCATTTCTTTGTTCATTTGCTGTGTGAGGTTAATAAAATATGAGTTGCACGACTTCTCAATTGCTCCACACATATCAACCGTTCCGTGTGCGGTATTCTCATAACAACCAAACTCTATTCCGTTGACCTCTATGCTTCCCGTACAGTTATAAACTATATCTGTACCTATACCCTGCTCAAGTGCAGCTGCCGCTATTGCAGGCTTAAACACTGAGCCTACTGCAAATGAACAAAGAGCACGGTTTACAAACGGTGAATCCTTGTCATCAAGGCTGTCAGCTACATTCAAAGGATTATAAAAAGGTCTGCTTGCCATAGCACGTATAGCACCCGTTTCATGGTCGAGCACTACAACAGAACCTATATCTACACCGAAAGAATCCATACACTCTTCAACTATTTTTTGAATTTCCAAATCTATAGTAAGATAAACACCTGCTGATTTGTAATCGTTGTCTACACGTTGGGTTATCTGTGCTCCGCTGAGAGTTCTGCCCTGTGCATCAGATGCAAAAACAGCTTTCAGACTTCGGCGGTTTCCCGAAAACAGCGAGTCAAAGCTCTTTTCAAGCCCCGACACGCCCTTGCCTTGAGAGTCTGTATATCCTATCAAATGGGACGCCAACTGTTTTTCGCTGTAGCGGCTCACAGTTTCTATCACCTCAATATCTTCGCAGTATATATCGGGATTATCAACCCTGATAACCGCAGGATAACCCTTGCTCACCTTTTCCTTTAACACTTCAAACTCTTCCGTTTCAAGCACATCGTAAAGTGCTGATAAAGCTTTTGCCGTAGGTTTAATTGCAGCAAAATACACAGACCGAGAATTGGTTATCCGCTTGCCGTTGCAATCATATATCGGTGCCCGCTCATCAGATACCTCTATACTCTTTGTGTTGTTTGAAGATGCCCCTGCCGCATACTCACCCATTGTAATACTGACTATACGCAAGCTTATAACTCCCATAAGCAGACAAAACGCAAAAAACACGCCTATTGCACGTCTCGCCAAAGCTATCACTTCCACCTTTTTTATTTAGCTTTGACTGTTTTGAAATAAAAATACAGCAGGTCTGTGACAACAAAGCCGCAGACCTGCTTTTTTTTATTTATCTATAACTCTTCTTATAAATGAACCGACGGGAATATCAACGTCACAGTCAAACGAAAAATCCGACATCGGATTTGGTGCCACATCTACAGGTTCACCATACGCATTTTTAAGATTTTTGACAACTATCTGAGTTGGTTTCTCGCCTCTGTTCATAATTTCAAGGATATCCCCCTGGAAGAAGCGGTTGCGCTGATTCACTGTAACCGTACCGTCCTTACACTCTTTCACAACAGCGGCAACTTCCCATTCCCTGATATATCCGCCGTCATAATACACCTGTGCATCTTCCATAGGTGAACCAAAGTAAAAGCCTGTGCAGTAACCTCGATGACTTATCTTATACGGCTCTTGTCT
This sequence comes from Acutalibacteraceae bacterium, assembly GCA_045604185.1. GTDB lineage: Bacteria > Bacillota > Clostridia > Oscillospirales > Acutalibacteraceae > CAG-177. The sequence goes on from JAZUNO010000095.1 coordinate 10,142, forward strand.
TATCCAATCGGAGGGTTTGAAATCTGCTGACGGAGCTTTCATATACTCGTCAATAGCACTGCGATAAGCATTGGTTACTACGGCAGTATAATATTCCGTCTTGGCTCTGCCCTCAACCTTAAAGCTCGTAATTCCTGCTTCAATAAGCTGTGGTATATGGTCTATCATGCACATATCTTTGGAGTTCATTATATACGTGCCGCTCTTTGTCTCCTCAACGGGTATATACTCATCAGGACGGGTCTTTTCAACCAAGTGGTACTGCCAACGGCACGGCTGTGAACAGTCCCCTTTATTCGAGTGCCTGCCCGTAAGATAGTTGGAAATCAAGCATCTGCCCGAATAAGACACACACATCGCACCGTGAACAAAACACTCGAGCTCCATATCTTCAGGCATACCCTTTTTCAAAGCGGCAACCTCAGCCAGAGAAAGCTCTCGGGCACTGACAATCCGTCTGGCACCAAGGTCATAAAGCATCTTAGCCGACTCACTGTTCGCTACTCCCGTCTGGGTAGAAATATGTATTTCAACATCAGGTGCGTATTTTTTGGCATACGATAAAACTCCGAGATCCGTAATTATAAACGCATCCACTCCTGCCGCCGCAGCATTTTCAAGAAAAGCAGGAAGTTCAGAAAGTTCCTCGGTATTCGGAATAATGTTACAGGTAAGATACACCTTGACACCTTTCGAATGAGCAAACTCTACCGCTTTTGACAGCATTTCGTCACCAAAATTAGGCGGTGCCGCTCGCATACCGAATCGGGTGCCGCCCATATACACTGCATCCGCTCCGTAATACACAGCAGCTTTTAATCTCTCAAAGTCTCCTGCCGGTGCAAGCAATTCAGGTTTTTTTATGTTTTTCACTATTAATTCCCCATTTTTTAGGCGACGGGAACTAAACTCCTGTCGCCTTTAAATACGTTTATTTACACACTAGTTCTGACTAAAAGCCTTAAGAACGTTCGAATCATGCTCACTCTTTGTCTTAGCCATATAAATATTGCCAAACTTGTCGTGACAGAAATAGTAATAATCGGTATCCGACGGATAAAGAGCTGCTTTTATTGCATCCGCTCCGGGATTACATATCGGTCCGGGAGGAAGTCCCTGAACAAGATAGGTGTTATAACTGTCCGAATACTTACTGACAAGATTTACATCTGTTATTGGAGTGATATAGTTCTTTATATAGTCACGTGTCGAGTCGCATTCGAGTTTGCCGTTGCTGCCGGCAGGATTTTTCAATCTGTTGTGAATAACCGATGAAACAAGTCCCATCTGCTTTTCATCCGCTGCCTCACGCTGAATTATAGATGCTATTGTAATTATCTCATCTATAGAATATCCGAGTGCCTTGGCACGTGCATCGAACTCATCAGTCCAAACCTTATCAAAGGTGTCAAGCAAACGTCTTATCGCCATATTGGCACTCTCACCCTCAAAGAAATCGTATGTCGAGGGGAATAAATATCCCTCAAGGCGGTAAGTTCTGTTTTCGGAATTGATTGCGGACGAGAAGAAAGGATAATCAAACTCGGATTCATTAATAGCCTTATAAAAATACGCAGAAGCACAAACTCCGTACTCTTCAAGTCTGGCAGCCATCTGCGGAACAGACCAACCTTCAGGGAACACAAGAGTCACCGTTTTCGGACCTGCCTGAACCTCCCTGAACTGATACAGCATGCCCTCCAGACCCATATCAGGCTGAAGATAGTAAACTCCGCTAATATACTCAGGGTCTTCAGGTCCCGTGAACAAAACGCCGATTCTGTAAGTTATCTGCTTAAACTTGCTCAGACCTGACGGCATTCCCGTTCCTTTAGCGGCCGATGCAATCTTATAAAAAGTCTTACAGAAAATCTTGTTTTTAACAAGGTCATTCTCGTGAAGAATATCTATTATTTCATTGGTTGTAGCACCTTGCGGAATGTTTACGGTTATTATCTCATTTCCACGGTTTATCGCAAGTGCATCGTTAAGGCATGAAATCGCTATAAGAGAAAGGCACAGCGATACCGTTAATAACACAAGAATAAAAGCTGTCAGCACTATTGTATCCGAAGAGTTTGTACCGGTTTTTTTTGCCTTGACTGCAGTATTGGTTTTTGAAGCAACGGGTTTCCTGTTGTTTTGAGCAGGATGATGGTTTGAAAAATATACCTCCCCCTTATATACCGGGGTGTCATCCTGTGTTGCCGTTATATCGTTCTCATCAATACGAACAACAAACTTTTTAACCTTTTCTTTTCTGCTGGGCGCACTCCCACCCGGCCTTAAGTCCGGATCTTTGTCAAGCTTAACAAAAAATTTCATATGTAGCTCCTCTCTGTCAGCCCTGTGAAATCACTCTTTTTTCTGTAACAACAACGTCTGCCTGCCTGTCAAACCTGCCACGCGGCAACTCCTTATTCATACAACGCTCATAGCATAAACCTACTGTTTCTCCCTTGAACGCAGAGAGAAAACGGTCATAATAACCTTTACCAAAACCAAGGCGGTATCCCTTCTCATCAAAGGTCAGTGCAGGAATCACGCACAGTCCACTGCTGTAATCCTCAAGTTTCTCGCACTTTTCTCTGATTGGCTCCAGAATTCCGAATGCACCTTTCTCAAGGTCATCATACGAGGTCATGTAATAAAATTCCATCTCACGGGTGCCCTCTACACAACGGGGAACCGCCACTCGCTTGCCTCGTTTAAGCGCATCTTCTATGAGTCTGCGAGTATCAACCTCTATATCGCTGGAAACATAAATCAGAAGAGTTTCACACTCCCTGTACTTCCACAGATTTGTCACTCGGTTGAAAATCTGTGTATCGGCCCGCTCCTTCTCCTCACCTATCATCTGTCGACGGGTTTCCTTGCAGGAGTTTCTGATATTCATTTTTATCTGTCGAATATCACCGTTTACGAACATTGAAGAGACTCCTCTATCTTTTTCATCTTTTCCTCACCGACAAGGCGAGTTCCTATAGCAAGGCCGAATTTAACAGCACTGCCCATACCTTTTGCTGTTATGATATTTCCGTCCTCAACAACAAAATCGTCTGAAACCTCTGCACCCTCAAGTTCGCTCTCGAAGCCCGGGAAGCAGGTAGCTTTTTTACCTTTAAGCAGTCCTTTATGTCCAAGAATGGACGGTGCGGCACAAATAGCACATATAAGCTTACCGCTTTGAGCCATACTGTCTACAAAAGCACTGACAACAGGAGATTTTTCAAGATTAATGGTTCCCGGCATTCCGCCAGGAAGAACAACGGCATCAATTGAGTCATCTGCTGAAATCATGGAATCCACTGCATCACAAATAACGGAAATACCGTGCGAGCCGGTTATAACATCGGAACCTACACCAACGCAAACAGTTGATATATCGGCTCTGCGAAGAACGTCCACAACAGCTAAAGCCTCAATTTCCTCAAAACCGTTAGCAAAAAAAACGTATACCATAACTAATCTCCTTTCAATTCGATGTGTTAACCCAAAGTTAAACCCATATAGGCATTTTGCATATTCTTCATACCTATCTGTGCCTGCTGATTCAGCGGCAACAGCATAGCGTTATATCTGACTTTAAATTCATCTGCCGACAATGGAAAATCAAGCGGCAAACGAAAGAAAAACACATCACATTTCGTACTCTCAAGCAAAGCTTTAGCCAATGCTCCGAAAGCACCCCTACGTGCCGCACACTCTTTTACAATCAGCTTTTCATCTTCCTCGTAAAACAGTGCATATGCAACGCATCTGCCGTCCTCGAAGCAAGCAATATCATTAGCTTCTCCAAGTCGGTTTTCAATCAATGCATACTCAAGTGCCGATTCATCCCACACAAAACAATCGCAGGATGAAAGCGATGCTGAACGGACTTTAAACATATCAGATGCTGTCAGCTTCCCGACCACCGCCTCTTCATCGGCTATAAATCTCAACTGACGGCGACTCAAAAACAAAATCTTTTCCTCAAAAGCATTCTTGTATCCATGCTCTGCGTAATAGGCAAACAAACTCTCCTGAGCCGGAACAAGACAGATAAAATCCAATCCCTTTTGACTGCAATGCTCTTTCGCCGCAGACAGCAGTGACGCCATAAAGCCTTTGCCACGGCAATCAGGGTGCGTACATGCAGCATACAGATAAGCCGCAGAAAACATTTCACCGTCTGCCTTAACTTCACCGGGCAACAAAAAGAGCATGGAACGGACGGCTCCGTCTTCACGAATAACCAGTGTTTCCTCCGGATTAAATCTGTTTTCAAAAAAGCCGGCTATATACTCATCATCGTCGCCAAAGCAAACTTTCCAAAGGTCTGCAAGGCTTTCCTTTTCACTTTGCTTTGCAAAGCCTGTAGTCATACTTTTTTTAACCTCGCAATAAATTTCTCAAGCAATATCGCAGGATAATACGAAAGTTTTGCTCTGCGTAATCCCTCTGCTCCTGTATCATCCTCGCGGTTAATGTATTTATACTTTGAAAGCTCACGTGCGGCAAACTCCCTGTTTATCATCGGGTATGCTCCCCTCACATCAGCAAAGGCTTTTTCAACGTGAGTGCAAAAGAGTTCGTCGTTCATCTCTTCACCAAAAGTGAAAGCCACAACCTCACCGCTTACTCTTAAAAGCCCACCGACAAAATCCAGCTCAAAGAAATTTTCAAAGCTACGGGTTATTGCAACAAGCTCCTCATCTATACTGTCAGGGTCTTTTTCACGGTTTCTGCGCTCCCACTCGGCATTCATGGCAATACATTCCGCAATATTGTCTCTAGTTATCGGTTCATAACTCCAATCGTTATTACGCATGAAAGCTGATATATGGTTGCGTTTAGGATGATATTTTTTTCCGGGTAAGTTTATAAGGTCCTCAGAGGCATATATATAGTCAAAATTATCTCTGACGGGCTCAAACTCAAATCTGCCGGGAAACAGCTTGTCCAACTGGACAACACACTCGGGAACAAGTCCGAACATTCTGAACTTCATCCCACGCTCATCGGCATCCGCTATCATGTCGTTGATAACCTCTGCCATATCGCCCTCACCTACCGGACAGCAGTAGCCCGGATAATCACCGCCGTTTATCGAAACAAAAAAACCTTTGTGATGTGCAATGCGTATATCATATACCGACTGCCATATAAACACATCTCCGAAACTGTACTCACAGCCGTATTTTTTTGACTTTCTCAGCAATGGGTCTACCCACTGCTTGTCCTCAATAACAGGAGGACGAAAATCTATCATAAACAAAATCTCCCCACAAAAGTTTACCTCATACAAAGACAAACTTCCCGAATGTAACATTTCAAATTATTATACCATTAAAATATAATCTTTTCAAGTATAGCTACACAAATAGGCATACCACAAATATATTGAACTGTTTGGCCTTGTGTTATGCGAATTTGTTGTGGCGAAAACAAAAACCGTGCCCTGCCACACTGCACAGACACGGTCTGATTCTCACATCAACATCGGCTGAAGCTGAATTCCGTTCAACGCCGCAATCGCCGCTTCGTATGTTTTCGAAAAATCCGCCACAATAGAATTTGGCTTGTTAACAAAATCATCCTGTCGCATGGGAACAAAGTAGATATTCTTTGTGTTCATCAACCTACCTATATTTGCCGCCGCCGCTCCCAACGCATCATTAGTCGATACGGCAAGCAGTACGGGCCTGCCGTTTCTGATATGCGCCTTTGCCGCAAGTGTTACAGATGTATCCGTTATACCGTTTGCAAGCTTTGCAAGAGTGTTGCCCGTGCATGGCTCTATCACTAAAATATCAAGCATCTTTTTGGGCCCTATCGGTTCTGCCTGCGGAATTGTGTGTATAACCCTCTTCTGACAGATATTCTCTATATCTTCAACAAATGCATCAGCCTCTCCGAAACGGGTGTCAGTTGAATAAGCGTTTTCGGACATTATCGGTATAATATCCACACCTTTGTCTTTCAACTCCTGCATCTGTTTTAATGCCTTCGAAAATGTGCAGAAAGAACCGCACATTGCAAAACCCACCGTAACCTTTTCCATCAGCTCCCCTCCTTTATTATGTTGAATATAGCATCACCGATAATCACTCCGGCTGTTTTAGGAGCCGTCTTGCCCGGAAGTGACCCGGCAACCGTAACTTTAAGCCCCAACTCTTCGGCCCGAGCAAAATCTATTCCGTACGGTGCTGAAGCAATCTCTATTATCAAACAGTCTTTTTTTAATTTTGCAAGAATAGTATCATCTATAATCAAAGTAGGCACTGTATTAACCAGCACATCAAACTTATCAGCACATACAGGCAATTCATATATATGCACACCTGTAAAGCCCTCGCTCCGTGCCCACGCAAGGTCACTGCATTTTCTGGCCGCAACCGTAACATCTGCGCCCATAGCACCTAACATACGAGCCAGAATCTTTGCTGTTCTGCCATAACCCGTTATCGCAAAGTTGGACCCGTGCAAGGTTGTTTCAAGGCTATCCATTGCTATTTTAATAACGCCCTGTGCTGTCGGAATCGCATTGTTGACAACAAGCTCCTCACGTTCAAAATAGTCAAATACCCGTATACCCTTTTTGAAAAAGTTTGACTTCCAGCTGTTACTCATCATCCCAGCAAAAACTGTCTGCCCACGCTCCAGAATATCAGAAAGTTCCTCAAGTGTAACGCTGCGTCCGCCGCCCCGGGAATTCACTGTTATACCGTCCCGACTGACGGGCAACGGCAAAATTACCGCATTTGCATTCGCTGCCGCCAGGCTCAGGTTATTATCCCCTACATAGCTCATATCCTTAAAGCCGTCAAGGGGAGAAAAACCGTAAAGTTCAACATCAAAGCCCTTGTGCATCAGACTTTCCGCCATATATAGCTGGCGTTTGTCGCCTCCGACCACAAGCAACTTCTTTATGTTCATCATACGTTTCATTCCTTTCCGGCACAAATTTGCATTCATACCGCATCTGTGAGAGCAACAAAACATCCCCTCATCAGTATTGTATGAAAAGGATTGCTGATGGGTTAAAACATTATTTGAAAATGTTTGTAAAAAGGTGTTTATTTTTTCTTGCGTTTGCAATATAATATTAGATATGCAACTTGCAAATGTGCTTAAAAACAAAAACGGGGTGGCTGTTTTGAAAAAAATAGATGATATTCTTCAAGAGGTCAAAAGAATTCATTTTATCGGCATAGGCGGTTCAGGTATGTGTCCGCTTGCTGAAATTCTCCATTCAAAAGGATATAGCATTTCAGGCTCGGACAACAACGAGAGTGACACACTAAGCCGCATTTCCTCACTCGGCATACCCGTTGTTCTCGGACAGAAAGCCGAAAACATTGAGGGAGCGGAAATGATTGTATATACTGCCGCTCTGCTCCCTGATAATCCCGAGCTGTGTGCCGCCAAAGCTTCAGGCATACCTACCTTTGAAAGAAAAGATATGCTCGGTGCCATAACCCGTATGTATGACAACTGCATCTGCGTTTGCGGTACACACGGCAAAACTACCGTAACATCACTGCTAACTCAGATATTTATACAGTCAGAAGCCGACCCGACTGCCGTTATCGGCGGAAGACTCCCTCTCACAGGCACAAATGGTGTTGCAGGGAAAAGCGAAAATATGCTTTGTGAAGCATGTGAATTTGTTGACACATTTTTATCCCTCTCTCCCGATGTCAGCGTTATACTTAACATAGACGAAGACCATCTCGACTACTTTAAAACGCTCGATAATCTCATCGCATCTTTTACAAAGTTCGCATCAATGACACGCAAAGAAATAATTTTTAACGGCGATGATGAAAATACTGTCCGTGCGGTAAAAGACATCAAGGATAAAAAGTTCATCACATTCGGCCTTAACGAAAACAACGATTTCAGAGCCGACAATATCAGTTTTGAAAACGAATTTGCAAGCTTTGATATAATAAAACACGGTGAAAATGTTGGCCGTATCACTTTGGGTGTCCCGGGCAAACACAACGTATACAATGCCCTTGCCGCAATCGTCGCCGCCGACAATGCAGGAATACCGATGGATAAAATTATCTGTTCTGCAGAACAGTTCAACGGTGCAGGCAGACGTTTTGAAATACTCAAAAATATAAACGGAATAACTATCGCAGATGACTATGCACATCATCCCAAAGAGCTTGAGGTAACACTTAACGCCGCTATGGGCATGGGCTACAAAAAAGTCTGGGCCGTTTTCCAGCCTTTCACCTACTCAAGAACCGCTCTGCTCTTTGACGACTTTGTCAATGTGCTTCAAATTGCTGACAGAGTGGTCATGACCGAAATTATGGGTGCACGCGAGAAAAACACATATGATATATATACTTCTCAACTCGCCGAAAAAATTCCCGGCAGCGTGTGGTTCAACACTTTTGAAGAGGTCGCTGACTACATTGTAGAAAACGCCGAAGAGGGAGATTTGGTTATAACGCTCGGCTGCGGTGATATTTACAAGGCCGCAAAGATAATGATTAAGAAATACGAAAATAAATAAACATTAAAAAACGAAGAGGCCGCCTGGCGGCCTCTTCGTTTTTATCATTCAATCCGTAATTATTATTTCGTTTGTATATTCCGTGCCGCAAGGCAACGGATTAGGTAAAGCAAGAGCAAAAATATCCGCCGCCGTCGCTTCAAGCGAAAATATCCGTTTTGCCCGCTCGTCAAGCTTTGACACATCAGCCGCTCTCATCACAACGGGCAGGGTTGCACTTTCTTTCATCGTTTTAAGGATTTCCCTTCCCCTTTGCGTAAAGCCAAGAACTCTTATATACGGCGGCTCACCCTCGCAGTCCTCTGCCGTGACACCGAGAAAGGCGTTCATCACAACACGCCTTATCCGTGCATGAGAATAGCGTTTGGTTTTCGCAAGCGAATAAAGCTCCAAAAGACTTGTCGCCTCACGTGCCGCAGAGTATATCCTTTGTTCAAGGCCTTCTGACACATCGGGAACCCTTGATATATCTTCGGCACTCATCACCCTTAGCTTTGCAAGTATTGCTGTCTCAAGAAGTGAAATATCGGCAGGAGCGTGTCCTTTTGAAATCTCCCTTTTTAAAACTTCCAGAGCACTTTCAGGCAACAAATCCGAAACGTCTTTGTCTTCTTTCAACATATTCCTGATAAGCGACGCACTGGCATAGTTATCTGCTGTTGTCTGACTGTCGTGCTCAACACCCTTGCGTAGTACTGCATACGGCTCGACAGACGAACCGGAAAGCATGAGCTCACGGATATATTCAACAGCCAGAGTATCGTTAGGATTCGAAAGAACTTCTGCAATATCCAAATTAATGTCACCGACAGCACTCTGACGGGCCGCAGCAAACCCCATACCAAGCATAAGATTAGACTTCAATTTTTCCCGTGCTTCGAAACTGTCAACCGCATGTGCCGCTTGCTTTAAAATTTCAACATCTCCGCACTCACTGCCAAAACTCAGCATATCAATACATCCCATTGCATTAAACAGCGAAACCGCTCCGTGAGCAAACTTCTGGGCACCTGCACATGCCCAGGGTAAAGGTAACAAAACCACAAGGTCAGCTCCGTTTTTCAGTGCCTGCTCTGCTCGTGCGTGCGGCAACATAACAGCCGGCTCTCCACGTTGCACAAAACAGCCACTCATCACGCACACCACACCCTGTACACCCGTCTCGCGTGTTTTCAAAATGTGGTGAGCATGCCCATTATGAAAAGGGTTATATTCCGATATTATCCCTGCTGTTTTCATGTTTTTTGCCCTTTCTTCGTCTGTTTAACTGCAAATATACAAAAAATCTCTCAAAATGTCGCTGTAACTAAAATAATAACTTGAAAAATCTTGGTACAATATATATAATATATCAGTAATGCGCTTGTTTCAAGCAAATATTATTTTTGGAGGCTATTCTCTTGAAAATTCTTGTTATTAACGCCGGAAGTTCCTCTTTGAAGTATCAGCTTATCGACATGAACGGTGAAAATCTCCTCGCAAAGGGTAACTGCGAGCGTATCGGTATTGACGGTAAAATCGGAGGTTCAACCGCTGACGGCAAAAAGTTCGAATACGATGTAACTCTCGAAAATCACACTGCTGCTTTCCTTGAGGTTAAGAAAGTTCTTACTGAAGGCGACTGCAAGGTTATCGACGACCTTTCTGAAATTTCAGCAGTCGGTCACCGTATTGTTCAGGGCGGTTCTCTCTTCAAAGAGAGCGTTCTTGTAACTGACGAAGTTATTGAGGGCATAGAGAGTCTTTGTGACCTTGCTCCTCTTCACAACCCTGCACACATCCAGGGCATCCGTGCTTGCGTTGAGGTTTTCGGCAAGGATGTTCCGGAAGTTGTTGTTTTCGACAACGCTTTCCACTCAACAATGCCTCCTGAGGCTTATATTTTCCCCGTACCTTATGAATACTACGAGAAATACAAGGTTCGCCGCTACGGCTTCCACGGCACATCACACCGCTTCGTAAGCGCTCGCTGTGCTGAAGTTATGGGCGTTGATCTTAAAGATATTAAGCTCATCACCTGCCACCTCGGTAACGGTTCTTCCATTACCGCTATAAAAGACGGCAAGGTTATCGATACCAGCATGGGTCTTACTCCCCTTGACGGCTTCATCATGGGCACACGCTGCGGTGCTGTTGACCCTTCTGTCATCACTTATCTTCAGGAAAAAGAGGGCTGGACCCCTGCTCAGACTTCTGACATCCTTAACAAGAAGTCAGGCGTACTCGGCATCTCCGGCGTTTCCAGCGACGACAGAGACGTTTCTGCAGCTGAAGCTGAGGGCAACGAGAGAGCTGCTCTTGCAAGAAAGATTCAGCGCTACCAGATAAGAAAGCTTATCGGCAGCTACGCTGCTGCTATGGACGGTGTTGATGCTATCGTCTTTACAGGCGGCATCGGCGAAAACACAGTTGACCTTCGTGAGGATGTATGCAACAACCTTTCATATCTCGGCGTTAAAATTGACAGCGAGAAAAACCTTGAGCTTCGCAGAGGCAAAGAAGGTGAGCTTTCAACCACTGATTCAAAGGTTAAAGTTTTTGTTCTTCCCACTAACGAAGAACTTCTTATCGCAAGAGATACACTCGCACTCATCTCCAAGTAATCATAAGTTTTGTAAAGCCGTTTCTGATTTGTTTCAGAAACGGCTTTTTTCATCGGAGGTAATAAAATGGAATTATGGGACTTATATGACGAAAACAGAAATCCAATCGGCAGGGAACACGTCCGTGGCAATGAAATTCCCGATAGCTGTTACC
>JAZUNO010000096.1:0-3175 GCA_045604185.1 Acutalibacteraceae bacterium
TTACAGACAGCAGATGAACTGGAGCCTGTGTCGATAGACCGCAATCGCCTAGCCTCACAACTTTCAGGAATATATCAAAGCGGAGATTGTATCAGACTTGCCGCATTCTGCCTTTCGACAGCCGAGCATTTCTCAAAGATAGGCGGCAACGGAGTGGGCTTTGAGCGATTTCGAGAATTTCTGAAAACAGGCTACAAGCCGTATACTGACAAGGGCAGTATATCTGTAAAAGCCAAAAAGCTGTGCGGTCTTGTGCGAAACACTTACAGCCAGTTATCCAAGCACACGCTTACCGCTGAGCAGATGATGAATGCGGCTCAATTACTCTGTAAAACCGCCGACCACGCTCTGAGGCTGAATGTTGAGGAAACGCTTTCGCAGAATACAGGACAAGCAGAAACGCCCGAGGAGGCTCCTCGGGCGAGATTTGTTATGGGAATATAGTTACTGCAGTTCCTGTTCAAGGCAGTCGAATTCTTCGGTGCTGAAAAACTCACCGATGGTTATATTCAGACCGTCGCATATTTTCTTTATTGTTGCAACACCGGGATTCTGACTTTCACCGTTCAGAATGCTTTTGATAGTTGATTGAGATACACCCGACAGGTACGAAAGACCGTTGGGAGTAATATCACGCTCTTTACAAAGTTCACGAATCCGTTTCGCTGTCAACTCATAAATCTTCATACAACCTCACCTCACAACTAATTCTAAATTAATTTTATACAAATTATGTGAGAAAGGTTAGTGATTTATCACTAAGATATGGTATAATAGTGATAAATCACTAAATTGGAGGTTTTGATATGATTGAAAAAAGTAAAGTTGCCTGTTTTTCAGGACACAGAATTCTGCCGAAGGATTGTACCGAAATACAATCTGCACTTCAATCTGCGATAACGAAACTCATAGAACAAGGTGTTATATTCTTCGGTGCAGGAGGAGCATTGGGATTTGATATGCTTGCAGAGGAAACGATACTAAAATTGAAACAAAAACATCCACAGATAAGGCTGATACTTGTATTGCCTTGCCCTCCCGAACAACAGACGCTTAAATGGAACGAAAGTCAGCGAGAGCAGTACAATGATATTCTTGCAAGAGCAGATAAGGTGCGAATATTGTCGCCTGAATACACCAAAAGTTGTATGCTTGACCGCAACAGACATTTGGTAGACAACAGCGGATACCTCATCTGCTATCTTCGAAATAACCGAGGTGGTACTTTCTACACCGCACGATATGCCGAACAAAAAGAGTTGAATATTTTAAGAATATGAAAGGACGAATATGGAATCCACACAAATTCTTCTGCTATGCTTATGCGGGGCAGCATTTCTTATTATAGGGTTAATCTCCGCAATAGGCAGTACCTATTCCCTCAAAGAAATTCCAAACAAGCCGACAGGCAACGGACAGCAAGGTACTGCTCGGCTTGCTACTCCCCGAGAGGTAAGCAATACCTACAAGCAGATACCCTACACCCCCGAGCTATGGCGAAAGCGACAGCAACTCCCGACCGTAGACGGTCTTATTGTTGGCTGTAACGACGGTGTGCGAGGTATGACGGCACTTGTAGACGACGCAGATATCCACACTTTAATGATAGGCGCTTCAGGCGTCGGCAAGACCGCAAACTTCCTCTACCCGAACATTGAATACTGCTGTGCCGCAGGGATGAGCTTTGTCACCACTGACAGCAAAGGCGATCTCTACCGAAACACCGCCACCATAGCCGAGAAATATTACGGCTACAAGATATCTGTAATAGATCTGCGAAATCCCACACGCAGCAGCGGATACAATATGCTGTACCTCGTGAACAAATATATGGACTTATACAAGAAAGAGAATAAGCTGGAATATAAGGCGAAGGCTAAAAAGTTCGCAAAAATAACTGCCAAGACCATAATCTCGGCAGACGGAAATATATCCAATATGGGACAAAACGCATTTTTCTACGAGTGCGCCGAGGGACTTATAACCGCCGTAATTCTGCTTGTGGCTGAATTCTGTCCGCCCGAAAAACGGCACATCATAAGCGTGTTCAAGCTGATTCAGGACTTGCTCTCTCCCTCAAACGTAAAAGGTCAGACGCAGTTTCAGAAACTGTTAGACCTCCTCCCCTCCGAGCATAAGGCAAGGTGGTTCGCAGGGGCGGCACTCAACTCCTCCGAGCAGGCTATGGCAAGTGTTATGTCTACGGCATTATCTAGGCTTAATGCGTTTCTGGATAGTGAACTTGAACAGATACTCTGCTTTGACACCTCGATAGATGTGGAGGAATTCTGCAATCGCAAGTCCGCAATATATCTCGTACTCCCCGAGGAGGACGCTACAAAGCATTTCCTTATCTCCCTAATCTTTCAGCAACTTTACAGAGAAATGCTCACCGTAGCCGATGAAAAGGGCGGTCAACTTGATAAGCGAGTGATGTTCTATGCAGACGAGATTGGTACGCTCCCGAAGATAGATGGCTTGGAGATGATATTCTCCGCCTCCCGTTCACGAAAAATATCCATTGTTGCGATAATCCAGTCGCTGGCGCAGTTCGAGAAAACCTACGGCAGAGAGGGCTGTGAGATAATCGTGGACAACTGTCAATGCACACTGTTCGGCTCATTCGCTCCGAATTCCAAGACTGCGGAGGAAATGTCCCGAAACCTCGGAAAGCAGACGATACTAAGCGGCTCGGTAACTAAGAGTGCAAGACCCGAGGGCGGCAGTAAGTCCCTACAAATGATAGAACGTCCACTTATGACAGTGGACGAGCTGAAATCTATGCCGAAAGGCCACTTCGTTGTGATGAAAACAGGCTGTCACCCGATGAAGACAAGGCTCAAACTATTCCTGCAATGGGGAATTCGCTTTGATAAAAAGCCATACGAGATACCCGAGCAATCCGCACGAAAGGTGCATTACGCCGACAAGCGTGAGCTTGAAACTGCGATAATGACAAAAAATCCGCCTGCCGCTCCCAACCCAATAGAGTACAGAGAGGAATGCGGAGATATTTCTAACACAAAAAGAACCCCCAAAACACAAAAATATATCTGAAAGTAATATGAGATTATACCATTTTGTTTCGCAAATCTGAAAAGTATGCGAAAGTAAATCCTCTTTTAAGAATGTTATTATTTCTTGTTTTTAGAAACAATGCGTTGATTTTTATGAA
>JAZUNO010000097.1:0-23303 GCA_045604185.1 Acutalibacteraceae bacterium
GAAGCGATACAAACGAATCGTCTTCTGCAACGCCCGAAAAATTGCTGTTTGTTTCAAGCTTCCATACCTTGAAAAGCGGGCAGTCTGCAAGAAGTCTGCGCTCATCGGTATCAAGCGCAGGATTTGAAAAATCGGGCTGGGTGTATTTTTCGAGCTTTGTAACGGCGGCGCCGTCCTCAACGTGAAGTTCACGGGGCTTGCCGTCGTTACCCAGGCGGTTGTAGTCGTAAAGCCTGTACGTTGTGTTTGAGCTTTCCTGAACTTCGGCAAGTAAAATACCTTTACAGATAGCATGAAGTGTTCCTGCCTCAATAAAGAAAAAATCACCCTTTTTAACGGGAACTTTCTGAACATAGTCCATAAGAGTATCATTCTTTATCGCCTGCTCAAACTGTTCCTTGGTTATTTCCTCTTTAAAACCGAGCAAAAGATATGCGTCCGGTTCACAGTCGAGGATATACCAGGACTCTGTCTTGCCCGCTCCTGCTCCCTTTTGAGCACAGTAAGCATCGTCAGGGTGTACCTGAACAGACAAATCCGCTGCCGCATCGATAAATTTTATAAGCACGGGGAAATCCGAGAAGCCCTCACAGTTCTTACCGCCGATTTCAGGATGCTCAAGATAAACTTCCCGAAGTGTCTTTCCCTTGAGTTCACCGTTTTCAACCACACCCGTTCCATTCTTGTGACACGACATTACCCATGCCTCAGCCGCATTGCGTTTATCGGTCTTAACTGAATACTCATCTATCAATCTGCGTCCGCCCCAGACGGTTTCAGAAACAAATGGCTTTAATTTCAAAGGATAAAGTTTCAAAAAAATCTTCCTTTCATTATAAAAGTGGACCGTTGGCCCGTGTTTTTCCAAAAAATCTCACTATACTGAATTATTTTATCATATTTGTCCCATAATTGCTATACAATTAACACAGGGAGGACAAAAAAATGGATACCGCTTTTAAATATTTTCTTGCCGGGATGCTTAAAAAGAATGACGATGAGCCTTCACGCGAAGAAAAACTGCTCGAGGATATACGTGCTCTCAAACGTGAGATGGACGCCGCCTACCTGAGATTTGAATACGGTGACGATGAATATCTCGTCGAGGCAGCCATATATGAACTCGAAGCACTTAAACACCGCTATCACAGGCTCTTAAAAATGGCAAAGGAAGAAAACATTGAAAGCAACGATATTACAGCCTGCTACGAATTTGAAAGGAGGTACTTCGGATAATGGGAACCGGGCTTAAAGTGGCTCTGGTGGCTGCCGTCTGTATAGCCGCCACTCCGATTGCCCTCACCGCCGTTACCGCAAAAAGAGGCTTCTCAGCACTCATACTTTCCGCACTTCAGGGAACTGTTGCTGTTTTTGCAGTTAACCTTGTCGGCCTGGCAACCGGAATAAGCCTTGCCGTCAACTGGTACTCCTTGGGTGCCGGTGCTTTAATGGGTGCACCGGGTGTTATCTCCATGCTGTTGTTAAACGTGATTTTCGGAACATAAAAACTTAAAATTGTAAAAATGAGCGCATTGAACAACAGTTCGTGCGCTTACTTTTTGCCTTTCGGATATATCATACATTATATATAGTAACCTGAACGGGACTTTTTAAAAAAATAAAATATTTTTTCGGTTTCCTATTGATTTTTCTAAACTCTTCGTATATAATAACTTCTGCTGAATGACAGCGGAATATTTTTGGACGTTTAGCTCAGCTGGTAGAGCATTCGCTTGACGTGCGAAGGGTCAGCGGTTCAAGTCCGTTAACGTCCACCACCTAAAAGCACAGAATCGTTATGCATCAACGGTTCTGTGCTTTTGTTTTTGTAAATTACAAATTTATAAACTAATTATAAAGTAATCCTTATATATGGAAATATAATTGACTTTTTGTTTCCTGTTTGTTATACTTCTTTTGACAATATATACGTATTTTTATTTTTAAAAAGCAATTAAAATACTCTATATTGTATAAAAAGAGAAAAATAAAAGGAGAAAAAAATGAAAAAGTCAATCATTGTTGCACTGTCAATCATTCTCTGTTTGTGCATGCTGCTCTTCACTGGTTGTAAAACAAAATCTTCCGATGATGATACAACCGCAGCTCTTGACAGCACTACCGCTCTTGACGCAATTACTACCACTTTGGCTGAACTCTCAACAGATGAATCAACTGAGCTGTCAACCGAAGCAACTACTGCCGACAAAATATCGGGCAGCAGTTCACAGTCGGGTGCTGTTTCCAAGAAGCCTGTCAAAGTTACCGAGCCCAAAGTTGATACATCAAAAACTCTCAACTCCTATACCTGGAACGGCAACGGAACTTATAAGTGCGGAAACGGTTCCGGTCTCCTCGTACCCGGAGTATACTATCTCCAGAAAACAGCCGCAACTTGCACCATAACCATAACCAACGGTAAAAAGGATGCGAACGGCAAATCAATAGGCCTTGAAGATATCGATATTCCGTATAATGTTTTCATTGAAATGAAAACCGGATATACAATAAAAATTGAAGGCGGAAAAATTATCCACGCTTCAAAGGCTGTTGTACCGGGTGCCAATAACGCAAAAGGCCTCTATAGTCAAGGCTCATACCGCGTAGGCAAAGACCTGCCCGCAGGTGAATATCTCGTATATTCAACATCGGGTACAGAATCTGCTGTCTGTGCAACATACAAAAGTGCTGACCCCTTTGTTGATGATTCTTCAGGACGCGGAGCTGTAGCTATAAATCCGATGTATTTCACATTAAAAGCCGGAGATTTTGTTGAAATCGAGGGTGGAAATCTTATGATTGCCCCGAAGGGTGCTATCGCCAGACCTGACAGCAATGGTGCTTACGACGATACCTGCATGTACAAAGTAGGCAAGGATATTACACCGGGCTTCTATCAGCTTGTCCCCGACTCCGCCGATGAGTCATACGCTTATATAATCTACAAAGATTCATACTATGAAGATGACGACATGATTGTTAAAGAGGATCTTGAGGCTAAGGGAACTGTAACAGTCTCACTCGTGAGCGGTCAATACATAGACTTCTACGGGGCAAAGCTTGTACCTTCTAAAGCCGCACAAACCACAAAGCCCACAATAGACGATCCGCCTGTAACCGATGTTCCCGTCCCGACAACGGCTCCAACAACTACACCGACAACCGAGCCAACAACTACAGCTCCTACAACAACCGAAAAGGCCGAAACTACAACACAAGCATCTTAAAACATTCAAACAGCAAAACCGTCCGTATGATTTACGGGCGGGTTTATTATTTTTATTAAATTGACTTGTATTTAAAAAAATGCTATAATTATATTGCTAATTTCAGAAAGAGAAAGGAAATCAAAATGAAAAAATTAATTGTTTCTTTATTGGCTTTGCTCGTCTGTGCAAGTGTTCTTTTCGTCGGATGTAAGAAAAAGGACAACAACGATGATGAGACAACAGCCATAGCTGACCATACTATTTCGATAACGCAAGCTCCTACAACCGAGCTTCCTCTCGACGAATCTACCACAGTTGAAGAATCAACAACCCAAGAGGATAGCACCAAACCCTCCACAACAGCTCCTGCTCCCACAACTCAGCAGACTGTACAGGTAACAGAGCCCAAGGTTGATGCCGTTAAAAAAATCAATTCATACGCTTGGAACACCGACGGAACTTACAAGTGCGGCAATGACGAATACTCCCTGGTTCCCGGTGAGTATCACATAGTCAGAACAGGCTCAGGCAAATGCACCGTAACGCTTACAAACGGCAAAGGCACAGGCATAACAAGAGATATTTCAAACGATACTCTCATTACCCTTAACAAAGGTTACACCATAACCATTAAAGGCGGTAAATTTACTCATTCTTCAAAATCGCATCCCGGTGCCGGCCACAACGGAACATATGAATCAGGTATATACAAGGTCGGAAGAGATATTCCCGCCGGTGAATATGTAGCAAGAAAAACTTCTTCAGCTCAATATGCCGGCCTCACTTTCCGCAAGAGCACCGACTACTTTGCAAACGAAGCCCTCGATTTAAGAACAGTAGACAATCCGATATACATCACCCTGGAAGCCGGTGAATATGTCGAGGTCGCTCAGGGTTATTTGACCCCCTATGACGGCAAACCAATCGCCAAAGAAAATTCCGACGGCTCATATTCCTCCGGAATGTACAAAGTGGGCGTTGATATCCCTGCAGGCAGATATATGGTAACCCCAACTACTTCAAACTCAATTTACTGTATATACAGAGATTCACTTTACACCACAAGCTCAGTGGTAAAAACTCAAAGCAAATTCACTAATACTGTTGAAGTAAAAGTTACAAACGGCCAGTACATACAAATTTCCGGCTGTAAAATCACCTCGGCTGTCGGCGGACTTGAACCGTCTACACAGGCTCCCACAGAAGCTTCCACTCAAGCTTCTACAGAAGCTTCGACACAAGCTACCACTGCCGCAGCAGAATAAAACAAAGCCAAAGCCTTGCACTTACGGTGCAAGGCTTTTTGATTAATAACGACAGAAAGTCGCTTCTCGCTTCCCACCGTTACTGTACTTTTAAATTCCTGTTGTTGCCAACTATTTTCTTTCATCCATTGTCGTCTCAAGCACATCGTTTTCTCTGAAGAGCAGCGAAATGCACCATATTCCCGCAAGTGCAACCAAGGTGTAAATTATACGGCTGACTATAGAAGTCTGGCCGCCGCAAATCCATGCAACCAAATCGAACTTGAAAAGTCCGATGCCGCCCCAGTTAAGCGCACCTATTATAACGAGAATAAGAGATATTCTGTCAAGCATTTTTTTCACTCCTTATTTTTCGGTTCATAGTTATTATGAATGTTTTTCTGTCTTCTATACAATCGGCTAAAAACAAAATTTTGCCAACAATTTATAATTTTGACAAATCCACAACATAAATAAATAAAATCTAAATTACTTGTTCTACTATTTCTCATTTTTGCCTTAATCAATCGACTTTTATTTCATTTTGGAATTAAATCGTTTTTTTATAATGGTATATTTATTTTAAAGGAGGCGGTAATTATGAAAATTAAAATTCTCAACAGACTTCTTGGAATTTTTACGGCAATTACAATGCTGTTTTCTATCACCTCACAAGTCGCCGCAGGTGCTACTGAACAAAAACAAGAAGGACAGACCGATTATCCGTATGTGTATGTCCACGGGCTTTTCGGGTGGGGACGTGACGAGGGTATCAACAAGCTTATCCCATATTGGGGTGCCACGGCCTGCGACCTGATGAAAGTGTTGAACGCCAAAGGATACGAAAGTTATGACGCCTCTGTCGGACCTATATCGAGCATGTGGGACAGAGCTTGTGAACTGTATGCACAAATCACGGGAACAAGGGTCGACTACGGTGCCGCTCACTCTTCTGAACACAATCATGCGAGATACGGACGTGATTATTCCGAACCCATGATTGATGGTTGGGGACAAGCTGATAAAAACGGAGACGTTAAAAAAATAAACCTTGTCGGCCACAGTTTCGGTGGCGGCACAATAAGACTGCTCACCTCTCTCTTAGCCAACGGCAGTGCAGAAGAACAGGCTGCCACTCCCCACGAGGAGCTTTCTCCTCTTTTCGCAGGTGGCAAGGCGAACTGGGTACACTCCGTTACCACCATTTGCTCACCGCATAACGGAACAACCCTGGCATACATTATTGAAGAAATGAATCTCAGAACCCCGATAGAAGCCTTATGCTATACTTATTCAGGAATAGCGGGGCGCTCATTCCTCAACGGCTTTGTTGACTTTCATCTCGAACAGTTCGGGATTACAAGTGTTCCGGGTAGCCGTGAGAAACCCGAAATAAGCTTTATAAAAGCTTTCCTGAATGCAATGACACAAAATGACAAGTCTACAGAAGCTTTCTACCCCGAGGAAATAGAGAAAATCAACGAGAAAATCGACACCGTAGACGGCGTATACTATTTCTCATACGCCTATCAGGGCACAAGAAAAGCATTGATAGGGAACCTTCAGGTGCCCACAAGTAAAACCTTCTTGCCTCTGCGTCCCCTCACAAGAATGCTGGGTGCATACAGCACAAACCACGTATCAGACTATCCCATTGACGAGAGCTGGTTACCGAACGACGGATTGGTAAACGTTGTTTCCGCCCTTTATCCGTTTGGCGAACCTTTTGAAAACTACAACGGTCAGACAGATTTAAAAACGGGCGTGTGGAACGTGATGCCCGTTAGAGAGGGACACCACGGTACACCCGTTGGACTTTGCGAATCCCGCTCCTCAACAATTCAGTTTTACGATGAGCTCACAGAGCTTATAAGCAGTTTGCCAAAAACAAAATAACCAACTAAAATTTACCGCTCTGCAAATTTTGCAGGGCGGTATTTTTATATTCTGACCGTGTATTATTTTGCGTCAAAATTAGCGTATATTGCATTAAACATACGCTAAAAGTGAATAAAAACCTGTAAAGAAAAAAGCTTGTCAATGTGGTAAACTCTGTGGAAAATGTTGATAACTCGTAATTTTTATTCTTTTTTAGCACCAAAACGTAAAGTTTTTACCTTTACCCACTTTTATTTTTTCTTTTTGGAATATACTATTCATTGAATATTAATTAAAGCTGTTTCCTCCGAAAATCTATAAATCGGCATATAAAAATGAGCGTCGGCATATAATTTCAAAGGTATAAAGAAAGGTGGTGTTCGGTCAAAAATGCCGTCGCAAAATAATATAAGAAGAAAAAAAATAAAACAAAAAAGGTTTAAAACAGTCAGTGCATCAGGTCTGCCTTTAGGCATATCCGTACTGACCGTTACATTTATTTTAACCTCTGCCTTGCTCTTCTACGGGCTGGGTATCACAAGAGTTGCACTCATCGGAGCAGGACTTGCCATGCCCGAAGGCGGAATCAGTTTTACAAAAAAATTGCTCCTCAACAGCTCAATTCAAAGCGATGAGAAGCAGGCTGAAAAAATACATACAACAACCCTACCGCAAGTCGAAACCGTAAATAACAACATCAAGGACAACGAAACCGAGAACAAAAATGACCTTACAAAAATCCCCGATGATATTGCCACATTGATCGAAAAGTGTACCAAAGAATATGCAAACGACAAAAAAGACGGCAACATCGTAGAGACAACTTACGATAAAAGCAGTGCTACGAGTATTTTTAAAAATGTTCTTGTAAAAAACACTACAGCCACAAAGTCAATTAATATAGAAAAAGTTTTACGCGAAGATGTCGACTTGAAAATAACCGACAAATCTCTGCCCTCTGTTCTTATTTTTCACACTCACACCTCCGAAGGCTATGAAATTCTTGACAGAAATTTCTATGCACAAAACTATACCGGTCGCAGTAACGACGAGAGCAGGAATGTGGTGCGTGTCGGAACGGAGATAGCAGCACAACTCAAAGCCGCTGGCTACAATGTAATCCACGACAAGGAAATCCACGACTCAAAATACTCAGGCTCATACGCACATTCAAGGAAAAACGTAAAAAAATACCTCGAAAAATACCCGTCCATACAAGTAGTTCTAGACGTTCACAGGGATGCTATACACCTTAATAACGGGAACAAAATCAAACCCGTGGCAACAATAAACGGCAAAAAAGCCGCCCAAATAATGATAATAACGGGTGCCGAGGAAGGCAATGTCACCGACTTTCCCGATTGGGAATACAATCTGCGTTTCACACTAAAACTCCAGCAAACCGCCGAAACAATGTTTCCGGGTCTCATGCGTCCCGTTCTTTTTTCGCAGAGAAAATACAATATGAATCTCTCCCACTGTAACGTACTGCTCGAAATGGGCAGCGATGCAAATACTCTCGACGAGGCAGTATATTCAGGACGGCTTATCGGCAAAGCTCTCGCCACCATGATGGACCAATATGTTGAAGAATAAAAACAGTTTTTAAGCACCAAAATATATATGAGGTGTTTAAAAATGAAAAAGGACAAACTTCCCGTTCAAAGAAGTTCCATGTACAGAATAATACGCTCATACATTATATCTTCAATTTGCGTTGTGTGCATTATAGCTTTGAGTGCAGGCATATTATCTGCAGACGCAAACACAAAACAGTTAAGCCTTGGAGAAAAGGAAACCACCCTCGCTCTCGCTCACCGTGAACAAAAGCTGGAGGTAAAAATAAATAAAGAAAAAGCGGCGGCAATAGAACTGCCGTCGCTTGAGTCTCTTGACTTTTTTCTGAGTTTTTCTCCGCTGTACTGGCTTGCTGACAGTGTTGCAGAGTTGTTTTAACCCCTTACTTTTTCAGCTTTTCTATGTCTTCTTTTTTCGGCGTGACATAGACCGTATTATAAACATGATAAATAACCTTACCCGGCTTTGCTCCCACAGGCTTTTTGAGATTCTTCGCCGCAGTATAATCCACAGGCACATTTGCAGAATCCTGTGCCCTGCTGTGATAAGCCGCAATCCGAGCCGCTTCAAGCACTGTGCTATCCGAAATCTCTGCACCGCCAGAGCATACTATAACATGCGAGCCCGGTATCTTTTGCGTATGCAGCCACAGGTCTCCTTTGGCTGCTGTTTTTAATGAAAGTCGGTCGTTTTGAATATTGTTTCTGCCGACAAGTATCTTAAAACCGTCTGAAGAACAGTACTCAATCGGAGCACTTGCCTTTTGAAGAGTCTTTTTATTTGGCAGATTTTTGCGTTTTACATAGCCTGAATCAGCAAGTTCGGCACGAATCTCATTTATCTCACCAAAGCCCGACGCTCGGCTCAAAGAGTCGATAACACTGTCAATATATCGAAGCTCCTCTTCACCCTGCTCGATAAGCGTTGCGAGCATCTGCTCGGCAGTTTTCGCTTTCCGATACTCCTTATAATACTTCTGTGCGTTGGCGGACGGTGAAAGTGACGGGTCTGCAGGGATTCTCAAAAGATTATTGTTATCATAATAATTCTCTAACTCATAAAACAGAGAACCTTTTTTTAGGGTGTGTTGATATGCCGTTATAAGCTCGGCGTTTACACGCAGACTCTCCTTATCCGCACATGCGGCAAGCTCGGCACGCTGGTTGTTCAGCCTTCGGCTTATCCTTGAAAGTGCACTGTTCAAAAGCTTTTGCAAATCTGCCGAACGCTGACGTGTTCTGTCTATTCTGTCACGTTCAGAATAAAACTCCTCAAGCAACTCCGAAAAACTGTCAAACTCCGACATGACATATATCGAGCCATATTGGCTTATCGGCATGAATGAAAAATCAAACGGCTTCGCACTCTCGTCCCTTAGCATAACCGGCTTTGCAGTGTCTTCTGCAAGCCTTTCTTTTATTTTAAAAAGCAAATCCTCAATTTTCGATTTTTGAACACTGTCAATACAGCCGACTTGCAAATCTCCTCCGCTTTTCTCCGCAATTTCACGACAAACAAGCGGTGAAGCACCCTCAACAGTTCCCAAAAGAGCCGAGGAAAGCATTTTGGATGTAAAGCTAAACACCTTGTCAGCTACCTCTTCTGCACCTTTTTCAAGCAGGCTTAACTTGTTTTGTGCAGGTGGGTCAAGGTATTCAAAGCCCGGCAAAATCTGACGAACTGATGATTGAGTAAGGTCAATTCGCTTTACGGCATCAACAATTCTGCCGTTTTGTGCAATAAGAATAAGATTGCTGTGCTTAGCCATTATCTCTGCACAAAGAGACAGCTCCACGCGGTCCCCAAGCTCATTTGTCGCTGAAAAATCGATAAAAAGCACTCTGTCAAGCCCTTTTTGACGTACATCGGTAATAACGGCACTCGTCAGGTGCTTTCGCATGAGCATGCAAAACATCGGCGGCGTTGACGGATTTTCAGGCGTGTTCTTTATCAGATGAACTCTCGGACTGTTGGCAGAAGCCGACAAAAACAGCTTCTTTGCTCCGTTTCGGTCACGCAAATGAAGCACCAGCTCATCCTTTGAGGGCTGATGCACCTTTTCAACTCGGCAACCGACTATTTCACTTTTCAGTTCCAACGCCAGAAAATGTAGCGTAAATCCATCAAGCGGCATATATAAATCTCCAAAAAATCAAATAAATTCAGCGGGTGAGTTCTGTTTGAGGCATATAACCTCAACATCCTCAACCTGCTCGGATAAAATATCACAAAGTTTCTCTGTTACGGGATTTTCCGTCTCATAGTGTCCTGCGACAACAAGCGTTATTCCCAAACTTTTAGCTTCAAGCAGTTCATGGTGCTTTGCCTCGCCCGTAACAAAAGCCTGACAGCCTGCATTTCTCGCATCGGCCAGAAACTCACCGCCTGCACCACCGCATACGGCAACTTTCTTTATCTGTGTACCGCCGTCGGCAAACAGCACATGACAACAAAGCTTATCCGAAACAAGCTTTGCAAAATCTTTTGAGAACATCCCGTCACTAACTTCCCCTGCTCTGAGCAAAGGAGTAAGAGCTTGGGATGACGGTATAACGCTCACATCCGAAAGACCAAGCTTTTGAGCCAAAATATCGTTAACGCCACCGTTAGCACAGTCCAGACAGGTGTGTGCACAAATTGCAGAGATGCCGTACTTTGCAAGAAGATAAACCGGATTATCGGGTTCAACATTCTTCAATGGATGAAATATGACGGGATGATGGCTGACTATCAGCTCTGCCCCTTGTTGGTGTGCCTGCTCAACCGCATCAGCAGTTATATCAAGAGCTACGGCTATTCGACTTACCTTAAAATCTCTATTGCCTACAAGCAAACCTGCATTGTCCCAAGGTTCATGTTGTTCAAAAGGACAAAATCCGTTGAGTACATCATAAACTTTCCCGACTGTCACCACTCAAATCCCCTCACTTTCACTCAAAAATCTCTCAATGCCCATACATGCCGACTCGCAATATTCAGCTTCTTCCGCCTTTATTCCTGCGGCCCTGAGCGAATCGGCCCGTTTCTTTATTCTTTCATACTGCTTTTTTACAAACCGTCTTGACAGCTCATCTTTACTGTCAAGCTCGCCGTAAAACTCATAGCCTGCGGGATATTTTCTTTCTTCACCCGTAAACCCGGCACAGATTGCTATATATACTCTGCCCTCATCTTCGCAGGCCGTCTCTTTTAATATCTCAAACCCGTTTTGGCACAGAAACATACGCACATCTTCAGCGTGAGTCATCGGCTGGAGTATCAGACGTATATCTTTATCCTTAATCCACTGCGCTCGCTCCAATATCTGTGCGGTCAGGGTGCCGCCCATTCCGGCTATAATTATATCCTGAACCTCACCCTGCCTTACGGCATCCAGACCGTCGGACAGGCGAAGTTCTATGCTTTGAGAAAGATTATACTTTTCAACCGTCTCCCGTGCATTCAGGAGCGGCATCTGCCGCAAGTCGCACGCAATAGCCCTCGGCACCGCACCGCTCATAACCAGATATGACGGAAGATAGGCGTGGTCGGTCCCGATATCGGCAACAACCACGCCTGAACGCACCATATTCGCCGCCATAATAAGGCGGTCTGAAATCGCAATCACTTATTCTGTGCAAGATAAGCGTTGATTTCTTCAACAAGCTTATCAGCATCTACACCGTGAACTCTGCAAGCCTGTGCAACGCTCTCGCCTCTTGCAGACGGACAGCCGAGGCAGTGCATTCCCATTGCAAGGAAAAACTTTGCTGTGCCACGGTCAGCATCAAGTATATCGCCTATAATCATATCTTTTGTAATTTCAGTCATTTAAAACAATCCTTTCATGCACATATTTACAGTTTAAATCTGTACTTTTTAATTTTATCACAAATCTCAACTCATATCAACAAAAGATTTAAAAGAAAACGGGTGTGAAAAATTTTTCCACACCCGTTGGGCTGCCCTTACATTTATTTTGCGTCGTCCTCATTGAGTTTTACCGACTCAATTATATATTTAGGTCTGTCCTTTGTTTCAAGATAAATCTTACCGATATATTCACCGATTACTCCGAGCATAAACAACTGCAATCCGCCTATTGCCCACACAGAAGCTCCGATACTCGCCCAGCCTGCAACCGCATGGCCTGTCAACTTGCTTATCAGACAATATAGCAACATCGCAAGGCAAACAGCCAAGGACATAATACCCAAAGCAGTTGCCATTTTAAGCGGACGTACGCTAAACGAGGTAACACCCTCAAGAGCGAAAGCAAGCATCTTTTTAAGCGGATATTTTGACTCGCCTGCAAATCTCTCTTTTCTCTCATACTCAACAGTAGAGCTTTTATACCCTATCTGAGGAACTATTCCTCTTAAAAACAGGTTGACCTCACCAAACTCCGAAAGGCCCTCCAAAGCACGCTTGCTCATCAGCCTGTAATCGGCATGGTTATATACCACTTCAACGCCCATAAATTTAATGAATTTATAGAAAGATTCTGCTGTGAAACGCTTGAAAAAAGTATCCGTTTTGCGTGAACTGCGGACTCCGTATACTACATCGTCGCCTGCAAGGAAGTTGTCCACCATCTGCTCGATAACACTCACATCGTCCTGCAAATCAGCATCAAGGCTTATTGCCGCATCAGCATATTCCTTTGCAGTCATCAGCCCTGCAAGTAAAGCATTCTGATGTCCTCTGTTTCGTGAAAGATTTATGCCTGCAAAAATCGGGTCAGAGTCGCAGAGGTTGCTGATTATATCCCATGTGCTGTCCTTTGAACCGTCATTAACAAACGCTATCTTGCTGTTTCTTGATACCTTGCCGCAATCCATCATTGAAAGCATTATTTCCTTAAGGCGAGACGAGGTTTCGCCCAACACTTCCTGCTCATTATAACAAGGTATCACAAGCCAAATACATCTCATCTGTATTCCTCCTGATGTGGCCAGAATAATCCGTAAATTAATATATCATTTTTATTTTTTTGTGTCAATAAACGCAGAATAGCGACTAATAATAATATAAACAAATATGTTGAAAAAATTGCTTATTTATGTTTTAATATGTCTGTAATAAAAATTTGTGAGGTATTTTATGAAAACAGAAAGAAGTAGCTTTACCGGGCGCATAGGTTTTGTTCTCGCTGCTGCAGGTTCCGCTGTCGGTCTGGGCAACCTTTGGCGCTTCCCCTATCTCGCTGCTAAATACGGCGGCGGTATCTTTTTGCTCGTCTATATCATCCTTGCCGTAACTTTCGGCTTTGCACTGATGATTACCGAAATTGCAATCGGCAGAAAAACAGGACTTTCCTGCATAGGAGCATACAAGAAACTTGACAAACGCTTCGGATTTCTCGGTTGGCTCGCAGGTATTGTCCCCGTTATCATCGTTCCGTATTACTGTGTCATCGGCGGTTGGGTTATAAAATATTTCGCTGAATTCGTTCGCGGAAACGGCACCAATGTAGCAGCTGACTCCGAAAACTTCTTCGGAAACTTTATCGGTATGCAGGGCGGTGTCTTTGATAACCCCTTGCTTTGGTTTGTAATCTTCGTTGTTCTTACCGCTGCAGTTGTTATTTTCGGCGTCGAGAAAGGCATTGAAAAAGTCAGCAAGATTATGATGCCCGCACTTATAGTCCTTTGTATCATCGTTGCAGGATTTGCTCTGACAACAGACGGTGCACTTCAGGGTCTTAAATACTATTTGCTTCCCGATTTCTCGAAGTTCTCATCCGCTACCGTTCTCGGTGCACTCGGTCAGCTTTTCTACTCAATGTCGCTGGCTATGGGAATCATGATAACTTACGGCTCATATATGAAGAAAGAAGACAGCATCGAAAAGAGCGTACGCCAGATCGAAATCTTCGACACAGCCGTAGCTCTGCTCGCAGGGCTTATGATTATACCTGCTGTTGTTGCTTTCAACGGTGGCGACCCGAGTAAAATAAACGCAGGCCCCGGACTCATGTTCGTAACTCTTCCCCGTGTATTTGAGTCCATGCCTTTTGGCAATGTCATAGGAACTCTGTTCTTTATCCTCGTTTTCTTTGCAGCACTCACATCTTCCATCTCACTCATGGAAACTGTTGTCTCGATGGTTCAGGATAAACTTCATTGGGGCAGAAAAGTAACAACAGCCGTTGTTGCTGTCGGAATTCTTCTGATAGGCTCACTTTCCGTTTTCGGATACGGCCCGCTCGCAGATTTCAAAATTTTAGGCATGCAGATGCTCGATTTCTTCGATTTCATCTCTAACTCCGTGCTTATGCCTATCGGTGCATTCATCACCTGTATCCTTATCGGCCACGTTGTCGGCACAAAAGTTATTGCAGAAGAAGTCGGACTTAACGGAAAGTTTGCAGGCGAAAAGCTGCACCGTGTAATGATTCGTTGGATTGCTCCGATATTCCTCGTTGCTATTCTTGCAGCTCAGGTTCTCAGCGCTTTCGGAATCATGACTATCTGATAAAGAACAAATATAACCGCCTGATTTTCATCAGGCGGTCTTTTTGTTTTAATATACAAATTTCACATCGCTGTTTGCAAGGTGCGGTGCGTTCTCATCCTTGGCGGAGAGAATCGGATTTTCAACACCCCACTCAACCGCTATCTCAGGGTCGTCAAACCTTATGCTGCGGTCATTTTCAGGTGAATAATACTCATCCACTTTATATGAAACCTCAACATCATCTGTAAGAGTCACAAACCCGTGCAAAAAACCTTTTGGGATAAAGAACATGTGCTTGTTTTCTTCGCTGAGTTCCACCGCAGTCCACTGCATATATGTCGGCGAACCCTCACGTATGTCAACCGCTACAT
This sequence comes from Acutalibacteraceae bacterium, assembly GCA_045604185.1. Lineage (GTDB taxonomy): Bacteria > Bacillota > Clostridia > Oscillospirales > Acutalibacteraceae > CAG-177. The sequence continues at coordinate 14,719 of JAZUNO010000097.1, forward strand.
CCAATATCGCACCCTTGAGACAAGTGAGCAACTTCGCCTGAGCCATTGGTGCTGTCTGACAGTGAAGCCCTCTCAATGTGCCTTTGAGTGCCGAATACGAACGGTTATCCTGAATAAACTCTGCATCTATACCAAGCTGTGCAAGTTTCTGCTTTGAATAGCTCTCATAAAACCAACCGCGTGCATCTCCGAAAACCTGCGGCTCAATTACGACAGCATCTTTAAGCTTTGTTTCAATTTTCTTCATACCCTATCCCTTTCACAACAAGAACTACGAGGCACGCCACCGCATGCCCCGCAGATATTTTCATTAACCTATCGGAGTTTTTTCGTCTCCGTTTTCCTCGCTGATGCCCCAACGCGGTCTCTTACCGATTCCGCTCACATCATTGCCTGAATAGAGAATCTTACCCTCTGCAACACTTCTGAGATGCTCGCCGTATGAGGATTTGCCGTACTTCTCTGCCGATTCAAGCAAGGCTCGTTTGCTTATCCAACGCATATTATAGGCTATCTCCTCAGGTGCGGAAATCTTTATTCCCTGAAGACGCTCAACCGTCTTTATGAAGTTCGCCGCATCAAGCAGTGAATCAACAGTACCCGTATCAAGCCATGCGAAGCCTCTGCCCATAAGACGTATATCAAGGTCGCCGTTTTTAAGGTATATCTTGTTAATGTCCGTTATCTCAAGCTCGCCACGCTTTGACGGTTTTAACGACTTTGCGTACTCAACCACTCTGTTGTCGTAAAAGTACAGTCCCGTTACCGCATAGTTCGATTTCGGATGCTTTGGCTTCTCAACTATAGATATCGGCACTCCGTTATCATCAAACTCGACAACACCAAAGCTCTGCGGATTCTCGACATAATAGCCGAATATCGTAGCTCCGCTCTCTTTCTTGGATGCCTCTCTGAGAAGATGACCGAATCCGTTACCGTAGAACAGATTGTCTCCCAGAACCATCGCTACACTGTCATCACCGATGAACTCTTCACCGATTATGAACGCCTGTGCAAGTCCCTCGGGCTTCGGCTGAACAGCGTAAGACAAGCTCAGACCGAACTGACTGCCGTCACCCAGAAGTCGCTCAAATTTAGGAGTATCTTCAATCGTTGAGATTATAAGTATCTCCCTTATTCCCGCAAGCATAAGGGTTGAAAGCGGATAATATATCATCGGCTTGTCATACACAGGCAAAAGCTGCTTACTGGTAACCATTGTCAGCGGATACAGACGTGTACCTGAACCGCCTGCCAATATAATACCTTTCACAAAATTCACTCCCTGAATCAGTCGTTCTCTTTATTAACTTCAACTTCTCGGGCTGTGTGGATTTTTCACACGGGGTATTATTGCACAAATTTGCCCATCTTTTTCATTTTCTCGCACTTATAATATCACTAAGCAAGCCAGAAGTCAAATATAACTTAAGCAAACTCCTTTTTATCCCCGCTTTTAAATGCCGTTGCGGTTGACATAATCTCTCGCAAATAATATAATTCTATAGTATAAATGATACTCAAAAAGGTGCGGAAGCTTAAATGAACAAACACTTTGACATCTTAATAATCGGTGGCGGTGCCTCGGGATTATCGGCGGCAATCAACGCAAAAAGATTTGCCCCCGACAAGAGTGTCGCCATACTTGAGCATCTGCCAAGAGTCGGCAAGAAAATACTCGCCACGGGTAACGGACGATGCAACCTTTCAAACCTCAATGCCGATAAGCACCCATACAAAAACAGAGAGTTTGCTTTGGCTGCGTTGAACAAATACCCCGTTGATAAAACACTTTCTTTCTTTCAGTCAATAGGACTTCTTACCTACACCGACTCCTGCACTCGTGTTTATCCGCTGAGCAACACCGCTTCGAGTGTACTCGATGTACTTCGTTTTGCCGCTGAGAATTCAGGTGTAAAAAGCTTTTGTGACACAAAGGTTGAAGAAATCAAAGTAACCGATAACGGTTTTTCAATAAACGGTGAGTTCGAGTGCAAAAAACTGCTCGTGGCCGCAGGCGGCTGTGCCGCACCCTCACAAGGTTCCGACGGCAGCGGATTTGCCCTTTTAAAAGCTCTCGGACATAAGATAACCAAGCTTTACCCATCGCTTGTCCAGCTCACCTCCCCCGACAAGCGTATGCGTTCTCTTAAAGGTGTTCGTGTTCACGATGCTGTTTTGAAAACAGGACAACAGCAGTCACGGGGTGAGATTCTCTTTACAGACTACGGCTTGTCCGGAATAGCAACAATGGAGATAAGCTCCGCTGTTATAAAAGAATGCGAAAACAACAAAGCCGCTTTGGTGACAATTGATTTGTTGCCGACAATGACCGAAAATGAAATTGCTGATTTTCTTTCAGGCTTTTGTGTGAAATGTGAGAACATGCTAAACGGCTTGTTGCCAAAAGCTGTAGGTGCTGTTGTGCTTAAGGAAGTCGGATTTGATATTAACCGTTCCTCCGAAACTTTAAGCAAAAATGACTTTTCCGAAATCGCCTCAGCTATAAAACATTTTGAAATTGCAATAAACGGAAGCAAGGGCTTCAACAACGCACAAGTCACCTCAGGCGGTGCAGATGTGCAGGAGTTTGATGCCGAAAGCCTGAAATCTAAAAAAGTGAAAAACCTCTGGTGTGCAGGCGAAATTCTTGACGTTGACGCAGGGTGCGGCGGATATAATCTGCAATGGGCGTGGTCGTCAGGTCTGCTCGCCGGTGAAAAAATGGCAAAAGAACTGATTGTCGAAGAATAACACGGAAAGGAAAGGATATCGGAAGCACGAAGCATTTTTAAATGCAATTTTGTGCAAAATCTGTATCTTTCAGCGATTAATATGCTTAAAATTAATCAAATAAAACTTCCGCTGACTGCGGACGAGAACGATTTAAGGCGTGCTACCGGTAAAGCTTTACGCCTTGACGAAAACAGAATACACTCCCTTAGAATCACCAAAAAGGCTGTGGATTCACGCAAAAAGGACAATATTTTCTTTGTATATAACGTCGAAGTCGATGTTGACGGCGATGAGCAGGCTATTCTTAAGCGTTGCGGTGCTGATGTGGATATTGTAAAGCCTTTTAACTTTACAGAGCCCGAGCTCAAACGCACCAGTGAACTGCGTCCCGTAATAATCGGATTCGGCCCTGCAGGTATGTTTGCAGGACTTGTCCTTGCCCGTGCAGGGCTTAAACCGCTCATAGTTGAACGCGGTGCACGCATTGAGGACAGACAAAACGATGTTCAGAACTTCTGGATAAACCGCCGTTTGAATCCCGAGTCCAATGTGCAGTACGGCGAGGGCGGTGCAGGCACTTTCTCCGACGGCAAACTGACTACGGGCATAAAAGACCCGCTTTGCCGTATCGTCATTGATGAGTTAGCCTCTCACGGTGCACCTGAAGAAATACGTTGGTCGGCAAAACCGCACATCGGAACAGACAGACTCGCTCAGGTTGTACGCAATATCCGCGAGGAAATAATTTCCCTCGGCGGTGAAATCCGTTTCAACTGCAAAATGACAGACGTTATCATAGCCAACGGCTATATTCACGGCATAAAACTCAAATCCGACAATCACGAAGAGGATTTTCAGACCGATACTGTTTTGCTTTGTACGGGCCATTCCGCCCGTGACACTGTAACCACACTCTATGAGCGTGGAGTTAAGATGATGCAGAAACCTTTCTCTGTGGGAGCAAGAATTGAGCATCCCAGAGAATTTATAGATAAGGCTCAGTACGGCAATTTTGCAGGGCATCCTGCTCTCGGTGCCGCCGACTACAAGCTTGCCTGCCACCCTGAACACGGCAGAGGTGCCTATACTTTTTGCATGTGTCCCGGCGGTACGGTTGTAAACGCCGCATCCGAAGAGGGAGGCATAGTTGTAAACGGCATGAGCGAATACGGCAGAGATGCAGAAAATTCCAACAGTGCACTGCTTGTAGGAATTGAACCTGAAAACTTCGGTAGTGAGCATCCACTCGCAGGATTTGAACTGCAACGAAAAATTGAGCGTGCCGCTTTTGCCGCAGGCGGAAGTGATTACACCGCTCCCGCTCAGCTTGTAGGCGATTTTCTTGCCGACAGACCGTCCACCAAACTCGGAGCTGTAAAACCAAGCTGTCCGACGGGTGTTGTCCCCTGCGATATAAGAAAGATTTTGCCAAAGAAAGTTACTGACACATACGCTCAGGCTCTTTTGAAAATGGACAAAATGCTCTGCGGTTTTGCTATGCCCGAAGCTGTGTTTACCGCTCCGGAAACCCGTAGCTCATCACCTGTCCGTATCCTCAGAGATGAGATATATCAGTCAAATATCCGTGGTCTTTACCCTTGCGGAGAGGGTGCCGGATATGCAGGCGGAATAGTTTCCGCTGCAGTTGACGGTATGCGCTGTGCATATGCTGTTATGGCAGATGAGAATGATGAGTGGTAATCACTTTTTCACCCTATTTTTCATCAGCAGATATGCCGCTATATAGACGCAGACAAGCAACAGAGTAAAATTATACCCACTCAACTTCAGTACCGCTATCCCTCCAAGGGTTAGCGGTACAAGTGTTATCAAAGAAACGATATTGATTATTCTTTCTGTGCGTTGTTCATCAAACTTTATGAGCAACGCATTTTTTAAAGCCCGTCCCCCGTCAAGCGGCTCAACGGGAATCATATTAAAAAGTCCCGTACATAAATTGAGTGCCGCAGAAGTTAAAAGCAAAGGTGCATTTACAATTTTCGACATTATATAAAGAAGCAGTGCCAGCAAAAAGTTTATCGCCGGCCCTGCTAACGCTGTCACGGTTTCATACAGATATGAAAGCTCGGCAGAGCTTTTATCTATACGCATACCAAACGCCCCGAGCGTTACACGCTCAGGCGGTGCAGAAAGTGCAAAAAGGCATAACAGATGTCCTGTCTCGTGCAATATACAGCACACAAGTGCCGCCACCGCTGTACCGCTTTCATCAAGCAACAGCATCAAAGTTATGGCCGCAGCAAACGGAAATCCCACAGTAAAAGTTGTTCTACCTATTTTTATCCTCATTAAGCCTCCATGCCGTAGAGCAGCCATTCGGGGTTAAGCCGCTTGCCGCCTATGCGGACTTCAAAATGCAAGTGCGGACCCGTAGACATTCCCGTTGTGCCCACAAGAGCTATCATTTCACCCTGACGGATAACTGCTCCCTGCTCGGCTAAAATCTCAGAACAATGACAGTAGAAAGTCTCAAGTCCGCCCGAATGGGATAAACGTATATATTTGCCAGCCACATCATTTTCACCCATCTGTGCAACCTCTCCGTAAAATGCCGCCGCTATAGGAGTGCCCTGCTCGCAGGCAATATCAAGACCCGTATGGAGTGAAAGTTCACCCGTAAACGGGTCTTCTCTGTAGCCAAAAGGCGAGCTTATTCTGCCGTTCACAGGTATCACTGCACCGACAGTCGTATAATACGGCGAAAAACTGACTTTATCTGTATTCAAACTATCTTTTTGAGCACTGCCCTTTCCGTTTAAAGCAGTTTCAGTTTCAGTTGCAGGCTGTGTTTCACTCGAGGTTTCCGTATTTTCCTCAATAACAGTTATAGGTTCGAAAACTTCAGATGCGGCGTCCTTTATCTGTGTCCAAATGTCTTTAACGCTCATATCCCGCTCCATTATCCTGTTATATCCTGCCTTAAGCTGATTAAAACTTTCGGGCATTACTTTTCCCATCAGAAAAACCAGACCGAGAGCCAACGCACAGGCTATCGTCTGAATAACAGTGATTCTTACAAACGCATCACTCTTACGCTCCTTTTTATTCTTTTGCCCCGTTGCGTATCCGCTTCGTGCTCGGTACTCTTCACGTGTCTTTCGCTCACGCTCGAAGCTCATATCCTCGTCCATTTTTCACACCATCCTCATTTGCAGTATGATAAATTTTATGCGAGGATAAGGGCAGATATGATAAAACGCCGTCACTTACCGTGACGGCGCTGTGTATTAATATATTAAACTTCTGTATAACCTGCGATAAATGCCTTGGTACGCTCGGACTTCGGATTGTCAAACACCTCTTCAGGTGTACCCTCTTCCTCAATAACTCCGTTATCCATAAAGATAATTCTGTCTGCTGCCTCACGGGCAAATGCCATCTCGTGGGTAACAATGACCATTGTCATCTTCTCGGCGGCAAGGCTCTTGATAACCTTGAGTATCTCGCCCGTAAGCTCAGGGTCAAGCGCACTGGTAGGCTCATCAAAGAAGAGTATCTTCGGATTCAATGCCATCGCACGGGCTATTGAAACTCGCTGTTGCTGACCGCCCGAAAGCTGGCATGGATAGTTATCCGCCTTGTTCTCAAGTCCAACCTTTTTGAGCAGTGACATGCCAAGCTCGTCTATCTCTTTGTAGATAGCTTTGTGATTTTCTTTGAAATCAGGACGGCTCTTTGCATGGGCTTTTACCGCAAGAGTTACGTTCTGCAATGCGGTATACTGCGGGAATAGATTGAAAGACTGGAAAACCAGACCTATTTTAAGTTGATTTTGCAACTTCTGCTCCGCTGTCAGCTTTTCGTTGCTGTCACCGTCAAAAATCGCACTTCCATCAACAGTTATAAGTCCGCTGTCCGCTGTCTCAAGCATATTAATGCAACGCAAAAGAGTCGTCTTACCGCTACCCGATGAGCCGATTATCGCAAGTACATTCTTCTCCTCAAGAGAAAAGCTGATTCCCTTTAATACTTCTGTTTTACCAAAAGATTTTTTAAGGTCTTTTACTTCAAGTATAGCCATGTTTAACCTCTGTAATAATCAAGTTTCTTTTCAAGTTTGCCGAACAGCACGGTGAGTATACCACAGAAAATCAGATAGAATACCGCAGTATAGAACAACGGCCAAAGAAGTCCGTAAACGCTTACTATATCTTGCGCCGCCATTATAAGCTCTCCAACCGCTATAACTCGTGCAAGCGAAGTATCCTTTACAAGCGTAATTATCTCGTTGCTCATAGGAGCAATTATACGCTTGATAACTTGCAGGAGTATTACCTTGAAGAAGGTCTGAGTCTTCGTAAGGCCGAGAACCTGACCTGCTTCGTACTGACCTACGGGTATACTCTCTATTCCGCCGCGGTAAATCTCCGAAAAATAGGCGGCATAGTTGATTATAAACGCTATGATAACCGCCAATATACGCGATCTGAACGGGGTGCCGAAAAGCAGACCCGGCACATAGAACACGACCATAACCTGAAGCATCAGCGGTGTTCCGCGTATCACCCACACAAATGCTCTGGTTATCATTCTTATCGGCTTAAAACGGCTCATTGAACCGAATGCTATCGGCAACCCGAGCGGTATAGCTGCCGCAAGAGTCGCAAAAAAGAGAATCAATGTAAACTTAAAGCCCTCTAACAGCTGTGCGTTTACACCAAAAAAATCGATGGACATACTTTCATTCCTCTATGAACATAATTTTAAAAGACAACTCAAGTCCCACCGCTTACACGGCAGGACTTGAATTTGTTTTAATTGGTTTTCTTACTGAGCGATAAGTCTGCCTGTAAGATTGTAATTCTCTGCAAGCTTATCAAGTGTGCCGTCATCATAGAGTTCCTTGATAGCGGCGTTGATCTTTGCTGTAAGCTCTGTTTCGCCCTTTCTGATACCGATAGCATACTCTTCAGGATCGCCAAGAGCTATGTTGCTGAGTATCATAAGATCGTCATAGCTTGTACCTTCACCAATTGTACCTGCTGCTGTAACAGCATCAACAACAGCGATGTCAGCTGTCTTACTCTTAACCTCTGTGAAAGTTGTGCTCTGTGCATCGACAGGAGTGTATTTCTGGCTCAAGCCTGCGTCAGCCTTAACAACAACTTCACCTGCTGAACCGGCTTCAGCAACAACAATAGCACCTGCCATAGAAGCGAGATCCTTATACTTATCAGCGTCAGCCTTACGGATAACTGCTGTCTGAGTGTTTTTCATGTAGGCACTTGAAACATCCATCTCAGCCAAAAGCTCGTCACGAACTGTCATTCCGTTCCAGATAACGTCAATGTTCTTAGACTTAAGTTCCTGAACTTTGCTGTTCCAGTTTATTTTCTGGAAAACAGGCTTTACGCCAAGTTTTGCGCAAACTGCCTCAGCAAACTCGGTTTCAAAACCGATATACTCGCCCTTAGCATCCTTATAGTTCATGGGCTGGAATTCGGTAATACCAATAACAAGTGTACCCTTGTCCTCTATGTAAGCCCAATCTGTCTTTTCAACGTCTGTGTCCTCACCTGTGTTCCCACCTGTGCTGTTACATCCTGCAAAGCCGAATGCGAGAACCATTGTAAGCACTGCAAGAACGAGTGCTATTACTCTTTTTTTCATTGTTTAACCCTCCATTAATATTAGGTGTGATTGTATGTTACCATGTTAACACACTAAAGTCAATAGGTATGAAAGATATAAAAAATTTTTTGGAAAAAATTGTTGACTTTTTTTGAAGATATGTGTATAATATCATCTCGCAGGCAAACAATATGTCTGTTGTCAGAGTCACCGGCATTGGGGAATGGTGTAACGGTAGCACGACAGACTCTGACTCT
>JAZUNO010000098.1:0-1804 GCA_045604185.1 Acutalibacteraceae bacterium
ATAGTCGGGTTCTGTTGGTCTCAATTCCTTCTAAATACATAAAACTCCTTCTTTCATATAAATGGCACAAAACTCAAAATATGTATCATTTGCCACTGAGATATTGACTTCTTTTCGTATTGATTATAGTATAAAAGCAGAGGTGGCACAAGTGTGCCATATGTTTTTGCCGTGCGATTAGACAAGGCTAACCGTTAAAGATAAGGAGTTATGAATTATGGTGTTGTTAATTGAATGTGTGGTATTATGTGTCTTGTTCACTATACCGATCATCGTTGCGAGCAGAAATCCTATTACGATGATCCACGATTATCCGCCGGCAATAATTAAAAGAGTACGTGAGCTGGGATTGATAGATGACACCCGGACACCAAAATCAAAGAAAACCATTATCAAAAAAGTATTTGCCGCAATCCTGTTTATGGTTCTGATTGCCGTAGTGGTGCGTTACGCAAACGGAGCTGACAGTTTTGCAGAGAGTTTCTTATATGCCTACATCCTGTGGGCAGTTGTAAACTGGTACGATGTCATATTCATGGATATTCTCTGGTTCTGCCATGACAAGCGTTATGTGATTCCCGGTACAGAGGGCATGAAGGAATATAAGGACTATTGGTTCCACATAAAAGGCGGTCTTATCGGAATGCTTTACGGACTGCCTGTTGCACTGCTAGTGGGCGGTATAGTTGCTTTTTTATCATAAGAGGAGTTGAATGAATATGCTAAAAATTACAGCATTGGTCGAGAATACATCCATATCAAAAGAGTATCGCAGCATACACGGTCTGAGCCTGTATATTGAAACAGAGAAGCATCGTATTCTCTTTGATGTGGGGCCTGATGACACCTTTGCCTATAATGCACGCAAGATGGGAATTGACCTTTCTCTCGTTGATACTGTCATAATCTCACACGGTCACTTTGACCATGGCGGTGGACTTAAAAAGCTGCTTGAGATAAACAATACGGCGAAGATTTATTTCAGCAAATCTGCCTTTGAGCCGCACTATATCAAGGTGCTGGGATTTGCTTTTAATATTGGGCTGGATAAGAAACTGCTGCCAAATGATCGGTTTATTTTCGCTGACGATTTGACTGTCATTGACGAGGAACTGACCCTGTTTTCAAATGTGAGCACAGAGCTGTATCCGACAAAAACCAATGGCGCCCTGTATGCCAAAAAGCAGAAGAAGCTTGCTGCCGATGATTTCAGCCATGAACAGAACCTGATTATAAAATCGGGCGAGAATCACATTCTTGTGTGCGGCTGCGCTCACGCAGGAATTGTAAATATTCTGGGTAAGGCAAAAAGCGTAGCATCTTGTGAGATGTCAACCGTTATCGGCGGCTTTCATCTGTACAATCCTCCGACAAGGAAATACGAGAGCGACGAGCTTATCAATGATATTGCAAAAGCGCTTGATGGCAGAAACGCCCGATATTACACCGGTCACTGCACCGGAATAAAGGCTTTTGAGCTTATGATGACCGCGCTTGGTGATCGGCTTCACTATCTTGCGACCGGTTGTGAGATCAATCTGTAAATCGCACATTCGACATAACGGAACCTCCTTTGTACAATGGTAGTGCAAAGGAGGTTTGCTGTATGAAAAAATCATTATTTGAGCAAATGGACGGCACTTATACTTTGGTCGGTGATTACTATCTGCCCGATATTGAATTACCAGCCGAAGAGAACAATAGACCGCTTGGTGTATGGGCTCAGCGCAGGCTGAATTATCTCAAAGGGCATCGCCGTGCACTTTACTCTCAGCTTGTAATGACCTGCAAGCTGCACTCGCAT
>JAZUNO010000099.1:0-3882 GCA_045604185.1 Acutalibacteraceae bacterium
GAGGTTTATGACATTCCGATCGCAATAGACCTTGATGCGACTGACTTTGGTGGAAATCCTGCTTATCAGAAACGTCTTTCATTGTTTGCGAAAAAATATTACAGTAATGCCGATGCAGAAGATGCCGTAAAGCTTTACAGAAAACTTCTTGCAAACACGGATTCTCAAATTGAGTTGATTGAAATAGGATATCCGCAGGTTTTGACTGCACTATTGCAAAGCAAGCCGGACGATATAAGCGAACTTGACGGCGTTGAGCTTTTAAAAAACAAAGTCTCAAAAATATGGATAATGGCAGGAAAATGGGATAAAAAACCAAACATAGAAAACAACTTCGCCCGAAATGAACGCTCAAGAGTGGCCGCAAATATCTTTTGTGATATTTGTCCCGTTCCCATAACCTTTCTCGGATGGGAAGTGGGAGCAAGTGTCATCACCGGTGGTAATTTAGATAAAAACGATCCTCTTTATCTTGCACTTTGTGATCACGGGTCTTCTAACGGTCGTTCCTCGTGGGACCCTATGCTGTGTCTGTTGGCGTTAATCGGCGATGAAGAAAAAGCGGGATACTCCGTTGTTCATGGGAAAGGCAGTGTTGATGCTACAACAGGTGAAAATTGTTTTGTTTCCAATCCGAACGGGTTACATTCCTATGTTGTAAAAGAAAAAGACGATTTATATTACGCCGACGCTATAAATAAATTGATATAAGCAACCGGCATCTAAATTGTTCGTAACAGCCAAGAAAGGCAGACATCCAAAAGGATGTCTGCTTTTCTTTATATGAACTGAGTAAATGGTGAATTCGAACCACTCTCGGCGAAGCCAAACATAATCCCCTTTTTCCAAAAACATCTTGTTTTCTCTCATTTATATATTGTATAATCAAGTAGTTAATATTTTGTAAAGGTGCTGTTTTCCTATGAAAAAAAATCTAAAACGGTTACTCGGCCTTATGGTTTGTATTTTATTTTTCACAATGACCCTCTTAAGCCCTGTTGCTCTTGCGGCGGAGAGCTTTTATGAACTTACATTCGATAATCTTTTTGTTTTTGAACAGTGGGCAAACAACATCAACTCAGGGGCAGTTTGCACAGGTACTCCGGGTGAAATTGAAATAGATATTGAATCGGGAAGCTTCACTCTCACAAACACAGCAACAGAAAATATAGAAACTTATACCGCATATTCCCCAACGATCGGACGATTTTATTCTATGCCGGTTGAAGCTCAAACACAATACACATTTGAGTTTTCCGTTCTATATGCGGAGGGTGCAACACAGAGCTTCGATGCCTTCGTTTTCTATTATGATTCAACAGGCACCCTTACAACTCACGACACCCACATTGCAACAAAGTATGGTCTTAGCGAATGGAACTTCACCACTCCTGCAGGCACCAGCTATATCCAGATAAGATTTGATAATAACCAGGGCGGTACTTTTGCTACAGTTTCAGATATAAGAATCTGCAAAACAGAAGTTTTTGAAGAAACAAAAGATATTGATTACCGTAAAACCTTCACCTATTCTGCAGGTGCGGTTTATGGTGAAATGCCTATTCTTGAAAAGACAGGATATGTTTTTGCAGGATGGTTCACAGGTCCTGACGGAACCGGTGAAAGAATAACCTCAGATACCGTTATGACGGCTTCAAGTTATTCCCTTTACTCATTCTGGCAACCTGTTGTGGTCGGTGACTTGAATATGGTTTCCCCACCCATCAAGCAAACATATTCCATAGGAGATAAACTAAACACTAAGGGTCTTGTAATCGGCGTTACATACCCTGACGGAACAAAAGAGAATATTGACGAGGGCTTTACATGCTCGCCGGAGATTTTCACCAAAACAGGAACACAGACTGTCACCGTCAATTACGGAAACGGTTCTGCCGAATTCCAAGTAGCTGTAAACAACGGATTTTCCCGTAATATTCTTCTGAACAATTCAGAATACTCTGTCACAGTAGCCAATAATACATACACTATCAATTATAGTGATTCTGTTTTCAATCGTTTTGAATTAACATATACCTCTGATGCTTTCGTTAAAGGCACAATGAATTTCAATGGTACGGTTGAAGAATTCTTCTTGGAAGCCGGTGAAAACGCTACTTTTTCAAGCTTCATTGACGGCTTTATCAATGGCACAACTCAGAGCAATATTTCATCAATAACCTTTGAACCTCTTAATAAAGAATTTATGGATTTCACTTTACATTCACTTGATTTATCAAAAGTCTCCAATTCAAGCGATAGTGAAGGAATGGTTTATCTTTCAAGCACTGATTACAAAATAGGTATAGATTTAGATTGGGGCGGTGCTCTTACATACCTTGAAGATTTATCACACAGTGTTGTAGCGGCAAAAGATAATACAGACAGTGCTTCTTTGATAGATGTTGGTTTTTCCGAAGACTATACGGGAACCTATAAGGAAGGCGGTTTTACAATTCCGGGAACAAGTACCGTTATCGGCGGAACAACCAAAAATAAATATACAACTCAAGGAAACGTAAACCTTATTAACTGTCATGACACAGGGCGACTTGTTCAGCAGTCCTATTACGGTGCTGGTGACACTTCCTATGAACCGGGATATTACGAAGGCGTTGCCTGGCCATACAGCCCTGTTCAGGGCGGTAACCTTTATAATGATGCAAGTAAAATTGTTGACCTTCGCATTTCAGATAACGAGATTTATATTAAATGCCGTCCCCTTGACTGGGCAAGAGAAGCAAAATACATAACTCCAACATATATGGAAGCCTGGTACACTCTCGAGGACGGATTAATGAGAGCAAACTGCAGATTTGTTGACTATTCCGGCTATCCTGCATTAACAACAACTCAGGAGCTCCCTGCATTTTATTGCGTAGAACCCCTTAAAAACTTTGTTTACTATAGCGGCAGCGATGCATGGTCAGACAGTAACAGTAAAATTACAAGAAGCGACTTGCAGTTCTGGAGCGGACGCACTGACCAAAATTTCCAGTGTAACGAAAACTGGGCGGCTTTCATCGGTAATGGTGCAAGCGGATATGGAATCGGACTTTATGCTCCGGGTCAGACTGAGTTCTGCTCAGGTCTTTTCCAGAGAGATACAATAACCAATTTACAAGACAGTTCAGGCAATACAATAGATAAGCAGGACGGAACAGCATACATTGGTGTTGTTGACTGGGTTACTTTCCAAAGCTATACGCCTATTGAATATTGCTACTACATAACAACGGGTAATGTTGACACAATTCGCTCCAACTTCAAAGCTCTTGCTCAACAAGACACAGATATCTGTAATGCAACCCATACAAACGGCTTCTGCGACATGTGCGGAAAGCAGGTTGCACCACAGCTTACAACAGATAAATATGATATCGACAATAACGGCACTAAAGACAGTGTTTACGAAATCAGCAACGCAGGCGAGCTTTTCTGGTTCCGCGACTATGTAAATAGTGGCAACAATACTGCAAATGCAATTCTTACTGCCGACATTACTATTAATGATAGTCTGTTATCAGAAAACGGCACACCAAATGCTTCTGCAATCAACTATCATTGGTCACCTATCGGAACAAGCAGCTCTAAATATAACGGCATTTTCCATGGTCAAGGGCACTCAATAAGCGGTCTGTACTATAACAATTCAACTGCACAGTATGCAGGTCTTTTCGGAGCAACCGCTTCAGGCGCAGTAGTCAAGGAGGTTAGCATTACAGATTCTTATATATGCGCAAGTAGCTACGCAGGCGCTTTCTGCGGTGACAACGGCGGTACAATTATTAACTGCTATACCACAAGAACTATAATTAACGCTAACACAAATGGTGGCGGCATTGCAGGTGCAAGCAATAAAAACATCACAAACTGCTACAG
>JAZUNO010000100.1:0-9199 GCA_045604185.1 Acutalibacteraceae bacterium
CACCTGAGCCATAGCAGCAAATGGCGACCCGGAACGGGCTCGAACCGTCGACCTCTAGCGTGACAGGCTAGCGTTCTAACCAGCTGAACTACCGGGCCATCTGCTTGTTCGGTTTTCACCGAACGCACATTATAATAACATAAGGTTTGATTTTTTGCAATACCTTATCAAAAAAAACTTAAATATCACACTTTTAAAACAGACCACCGGATTAACCCGGTGGTCTTTGAATTTGTTTTACTCGCCAAAGCTGAGCACAACATCCAACTTAAGCTTTTTGAATACAGGAATCAAATACTGCTTTTTAAGCGTTGCTACGGCCGGTGTATCTCCTCCTACACCCTGCTGCATACCGTCAATGTTGACAGTCAGCTCATCTTTTCTGCCAAGCTCGCAGGAGTGCTTTGCGTCAAACAGCATCTTCTTTGTGTACGGGTGAACGCTTGCCTCGAAAGGCTTTTTCGTCATATCTACACGCAGGCCGCCAACCCTGATCCAACGCACATCGCATCGGTTTGCATTCTCCTGCGGGAAGAGATAGTCATGGATGAAATTCTCCGCACTATCAAACTTATACACGCCGAGGAAAGCTCCTGTCTTTCTGTCGCAATAGTTCTCGTGAGGGCCTTTTCCGTAATATTCAACACCGTCCAAACCCTTTGCAAGCGAGAATGTAATGCCGTAGCGTGGAAGACCCGAGGGTAAAAGTGCGATAGGCGTGGGCATAAGACTGCGACACTCCATTGAAACTTCTATTTTTCCGTCAGGAGTTATCGTGTACTCGGTCTCTATATCCGAAAGATATTTTGTTCTCCAGGATACCGAAATTTCAACATTGCCGTCATCCTCTTCAACCTCGACACCCGAAACATGCAACATCTTCTCCGCATTCTTGAACGCATAAAGACAGATAAGAGTCTTAACCCACTCAAACGGAACTTGTGCCATACGCTCATTATCTATATTAGCACGTGAAAACTGCGGTCTGATACCTGAGGACAGATACTCCTTGCCATCTTTTACATACGAGAATATCTCACCCGTTTTACGGTTGAATTTAACCTCAAAGCCGTCACCTGAAACAGTATATATTTTATCGGACTTTGAAACCTTGAGTTTGCCTTCTTGGGAATCGGATATTTTACAACCCTCATATTTACCAAACACGAACTGCTCACGGGCCATGATATGACCCTTTTTAAGCTGCATGATGTCCTCATTGAGAACAAGGAAGCAATCAAGAGTACGCTCAACGTCCGTATTTATTTCAAACGGCACTTCAACCTCTGCCGTCTGCAGATGCTTTGTGTCAGGCAAGGAAACAGTCACATTTTCAAGAAGCTTACCCTGTTCACGAAGCTCGAGTGTAAGAGTGAACTTATCAAGAGATGTGAACATGAAACGGTTGAGAACCTTTACCTTTCCGTTCTCAAAGGTGAAATCAGCCTGCTGATAGCATTTTACAACCTCATAATAGTGAGGATTGGGTGAACGGTCTGCTCGGAAAACTCCGTTGAAGGCAAAGTTACCATCATTAGGCTTATCACCGAAGTCACCGCCGTAGTTCCACTTATCCTTGCCGTCGGCAGTTTTTGTCCTTATTGACTGGTCGGCAAAATCCCATATATATCCGCCTGCAAGACGGTCATATTTCTTGAAGTCCTCCCAATAGTCAGAGAAGTTGCCCATGCTGTTGCCCATTGCATGAGCATATTCGCACTCTATAAAAGGCTTATCAATATAATCTTTGGGTGACAGACGGTAGCCCATACCGTTATTCCAGAGTGCACGGCTGTGGATATGCGGCTTGTTCTCACCAATCTCCTGCATTTCGGTCTGTACAGTATACATCTCACTGAACAAGTCGCTGTTTTCAAGCTTAGCATCAGGCTCATAGTGAATAGGTCTTGTGCTGTCAATCTCAAGAGCAGCTTTTCTCATATCCGAAAACGCCTTGCCGTTACCAGCCTCATTACCGAGAGACCAGAAAAGAATACAGCTATGATTCTTAAAGCTGTTAACCATATTTCGCATACGATAACAGCACTCCGCAGACCACTTCGGATTGCTCGCAGGAATCTTCTTTGCAAGTCCGTGAGTCTCAAGGTTGTTCTCGCTCATAACAAGCATGCCTATCTCATCGCACAGCTCGTAAAAACGTCTGGAGTTCGGATAGTGACAAGTTCTGACGTTGGTTATATTGCCTCTCTTTAGCATTTCAAGGTCGCTTCTGATAATGCTTTCAGGCACAGCATGGCCGTAATCGGGATGGAAATCGTGACGGTTTACACCGCAGATTTTAAGCGGTACACCATTCAGGAGTATAAAGGGTCCCCTACCCGTATTTCTGTCATATCCCTGAATTTTTATTTCTCTGAAACCGTACTTGTGTGCTCTGAAATCAAGTGTTTTTTCATCCGCAACAAGTCTGAATTCAACTTTATAAAGATACGGATTTTCATGGCTCCAAAGTTCAAAATCCGATACAGATATTGCTCCTTTTACAGTGACGGACTTTCCGTTAGAAACCGCGTCAACAGCGCAAACGCTCTGTGCAAAAACTTCGCCGTTCATATCAAGCAAGTCTACACAAAGCTCACCTTTCTGCAAATCCTTGCCTCTGGCCTCAATTTCGCAGTCAAACTTGAAATCGGCAGATTTAAAATCAGGTGAAAACTCACTTCTTATGTAGTAATCCTTTATATAAACCTTGGGTTTGAAAACAAGGTTAACATCACGGAAAATACCCGAAAGACGCCACATATCCTGGTCCTCAAGATAGCTGCCCGAACAGAACTGACGCACAGTTACCGCAAGACGGTTTTTGCCCGGTTTTACAAAAGAAGTAATATCATATTCGCACTCATCAAAAGTATCCTGCGAATATCCGACAAACTTTCCGTTTACATAAACTTCACCGCAGGAGTTTATGCCTCCAAAATGAATAAATACATTATCATCCGTCTGCGGAACCTCAAAATCCTTGACATAAAGTCCGCAAGGATTAAGTTCAGGTTTAATGTGCGGTATCTTCGTTCTCGATATCGCATACGGGTAGTTTATATTTGTATAAATCGGAATGCCGTAACCTTTAATCTGCCACTCCGACGGCACCTTGAGGTCATCAAAAGCAGATGCATCAAAACTCTCTGCATAATAACCGTCAATAATATCATTCACACTCTCACAGAAATGGAACTTCCATGTTCCGTTAAGGCAGACCGCCTTCTTTTCCCCGTTTTCATCAAGCGGAAATCCTGCGCCACTGCGGTTTTCGGTATTCACGCTGTAGACATTAATATCCTGCCACATCTCAATACTTTTCTTTGACATAATGACCTCCACATAAAATCAAGGCGCTAAAACACAAATAACGCACCAATATTTAACTAATTTTAGCATAGGCGACTATAACCCGTCAAGCAAATATAAAGATACTCCGCCGAAAATAACATCGACGGAGTAAAGCATTAATTTAAAGTTCCGTAAAGTTTGTCTCTCTGCCGCTCATTGCATCATCTGCAATATTGACGCAGATAGTCTTTATTTCCTGCGGATTGAGGTCAACCTCAAATCCGCACTTGAAATCTTTAAGGCTTACTTTTACATGAGTAGCCTTGCCCGCAATTTCATAAAGACGCACGACAGTACCCTCACCGTCATACTCACCCTTGATAACCTCAACGATACAGTTTGGTTCGGACACCTCCATAGAACAGTGAACCGTGGGAAGTTCGCCCCCATGGTGTGTCTCCCTGACTGTGAGCACGGGCTGGTTGAGCAGGTTAGCCGCCCTAACAACATTCGCAAGCTCTCCGCTCTCAAACGGCATAAGAACATAATTTATAAACTGCTCACCTTGATCCTGAAACTCCATTTTGTCATCACGTACGCCATAATGGTCAGCAAAGCCGCAACCCCTGGCTATGGCCATTCGCATATCATTGTCCTTTATATCGAAAGAGTACTTCGAATCGTTAAGCAGTGCTACACCGGAACCGTCCTCGTTCTCAACAGCAACCCACTTTTGAGCAGGCTGTTCTATGCCGTCGGCTGTCTTTCTGATAAAGCCGTAAGGCATAGAGTATGTGGCGTCCTCGTTCTCCACATTCACAGGGAATGAGAGCTTGAGAATCTTAAACTTCTCACCAAAGTTCAGTTTGCAACGGACATCGATATTTTTTGAGCCTTTGTTAAGTGAGAAATCCTGAATCAGTTCTGACTTCCCGTAATAGCTTGTTACCCTCATTGTAACACGCAGGGGTCCACACTCCGTTACCTCGAGTTTTGCATCACAGAAAGCACCAATCTCTTCTCTGAACTCAAAAACTCTGTGTGACCAGGTGTCGGTTTGATAATCATCAATGATAACGGGTCTCGCAAGCGGTTTTGCCGCATACTCAACACCGCTCTGCTTATCCCTGTAAGAAACTATATAACCCGTATGCTTATCAAAAGTTACGCTCACAAGGTCGTTCTCTATAGTATAATCTTCGGCCCTGAGTTCAAAAGGCTCTATCTCCTGCTCCTCTTTGTAATAAACAAAATAGGTCGACCAACCGAATGCAGGTATATCCGCAAATATCATTGTATCGTAATTGTCACAGCCGTTTGTACGCTCCGCCCTGACAATCTGGAACGGCACAGACTCGCCTTCACTGTCACAAACACTCTTTGCTATCCCCGACATATAAACAGCTGTTTTGACAGGGAATGAATGAGGATTAAAAAACACATAGGGTGCTCCCTCACTAAAAGACCTGAACTTCGCCTTGCCGTCCTCTTTGCCGGGCTTTGTAAACAAATCCTCCGTATTGACACGCCAGGACAGACGCTGAATGGCAAAGTTGCCGATTTCCCAGGCCATATCCCTTGCCGCACCAAAAGAACTGGCCGCTTCCTCATAGGCACTTCTGATTGAGCAACCTGCAAGAATATCGTGAAACTGATTGAACAAAACCTTTTCCCACGCTTTTTGCAAGTCTGCAGTTCTGAGCTTCGTTGACGTCAGGACATGTGAAAGCCAATCGAATTTTTCAGCGGTAAGAAGTTCATTCTCCGCTCTTCGGTTAAGACGTTTAACCATGCTGTTTGCCGCATAGCAACCGCTCGCATGGTGCTGTAAATCAGTTTTCACAACAGGAAGCGAATCAATGTTGACAGCCGAACGCAAGCACTCAAAAAACTCTGTGGGGCCTGAAAACTTTACCTTGCCGTCGCTTTGTGCAATAACTTTCGAGAGCGTTTCCATAGCTCTGATGGTAGGCCCACCGCCATGGTTTCCGACTCCGAAGAAGTTCATAACAGGTTGATTTATACTGTCCGCAATTTTCGAGGACTCTCTCACCTTTGCCTCGTACTTATCAATGTCGGCATACTCGGGATACCTGTCCTCAGGAAATCCGTCATCGGCATATCCCATAGGAAGCCTGAACGTAGGAATCCGAGTACCGTCAGGCGACTCCCAAAGGAATGAACAAGTCGGTAAATCGGGGTTTTCTCTCTTGTCGGGACGCATAAACACATACGCACTCATACCGCCGTTTTTAAGAAGTTGGGGCATCATTCCGTTGTGCCCGAATGAGTCTACGTTATAACCGTATTCCGCCTTTTTGCCCGTGTTTTCAAGAAGAAAACGCTGAGAATAGAGCATGTGACGTGCAAATGCTTCGCCCGACGGCATATTACAGTCCGGCTGAACCCACATTCCGCCGGCTATATCCCACTTGCCCTCTTTTATCTTCTGCTTTATCTGCTCGAACATCTCCGGTTCATTTTCAGCTATCCATTTGTAATAGCTTATAGCCGCAGACGTAAACACATAGTCAGGGAACTCTTTCATTCTTTCGAGTGCCGAAAGATATGTGGATTTTATCTCAGCATAACCTTCAGTTCTTCTCCACAGCCAGACAGGGTCAAGGTGTGCATTACCTATTAAAAAGATTTTATTGTCCATAAAAATCACCTTAATTAAAAATGACACAAACCGTGCAACACTTGTTGCACGATTTGTTGACTGTCAATTATAAAATACCATAGTCCTTTGCCCAATTGCAGAACACTTCAATAGCCTTAAGACGTTGAGGATTAAGATTGTGTGTGCCTCTGGTATACCAATTCATCGGTACGCCAAGAAGATTTACAAGATACTTTGCAGATGCGCAGAATCCGTCACCGATAGCGTCGTCAAGCAGACAGATATGCTCATGGGTACGCTTTGCAGCAGCTTTATCGCCCTCGGTAAATTCTTTGAACATCTTAACAAAAAGAGGCGTGCCGCAAGTGGTCGGTGTTGCAACTACGCCACGTGCACCTGCTTCATAAGCGTCATAAAGATAAGGAATGTTTGCCTGAAGAACGTTAGTGTCACCCTGAACAGCAATCTTTTCCTTTATCTTTGACATAAGACATGTTGTGTCCTTGATTCCTATAAACTTACCAGACTGTGCAAGTTTACCGTATACATCTGCCGGCATAAGGTGCGGCTGAAGTCCCGGAAACTCATAGAGCATAATCGGAAGTTCTGTGTAAGTCGCAAGTTCCATAAGGTATGTATAAAGTCTGTCAGGGTCATTACAGTAACCCTTTGTTACAAACACAAGACCTTTGACACCGGTCTCCTGCATAGCCTTTACTTCATCAACCTGTGCATACCACGAAGGTTCAAGGTTAGCCGTTGCAAAAACCGGAACATCGCCCGCTCTCTTTGCCGCAAGTGTTGCAAGTTTGAGCCTCTCGTCTGCCTTAAGTTCGCTCATCTCCGACGAGCCGCAAACCGCAAACAGGTGCTGAGGTGCAAATGATGCCTGCCACTCTACATACCTTTCGTAGGCTGTGTAGTCAATACTTCTATCCTCATTAAACGGCGTGAGAAGCAGAGAATACACTCCCGAATATTCATTGTACTGCATATTAACAATCCCCTTTCAAAGGATTTTATTTATCTTTTTAACTCCGTTTGTTCCTTATCGAATAGTATATGTTAATCGACAGTTTTTTGCAATAGTTTTTCATGCTTGCATACTCCTATTTTTTCAATATTTCTATTGACTTTTTATTTAAAACAGTTACCATTAAATTATAAAAATTCTCAAACTGAATTTTTTATCAAACGGTTTATTGAAAAAGGTGGTTTTTATGGCTAATTTAAAAGAAAACGGACTTATAATTTCCTGTCAGGCAGTCGAGGGTGAACCTCTCTACGGTCTGCATATGATGGGACATTTCGCACGTGCCGCAGTGCTCGGCGGTGCAAGCGGAATCAGAGCAAACTATGTTGAGGATATAAACGAGATTAGCGAGCAGGTAGATGTCCCCATAATCGGCATAATTAAAGCTATGTACGACGGTTCGGATGTCTATATCACGCCCACTCTCAAAGAGGTCAAAGAATTATTGACTACAAAGTGCAGTGTCATTGCACTTGATGCCACAAACAGAGAGCGTCCCAACGGTGAAAAGCTCGAAACCCTTGTAAAATATATCCGCGAAAATGCTCCCGAAGTTGAAATCATGGCTGACTGCTCAACATACGAAGAGGCTAAAGCCGCTGACGAGATGGGCTTTGACTATGTAGGAACAACCATGCGCGGTTACACCGAATACACAAAGGGCATCTCCATACCCGACTACGACCTGCTCGAAAAAATGGTAAAAACCCTAAATGCAAAGGTTATCGCAGAGGGCGGAATATGGGAAGTCGGTCAGCTTGAAAAGGTTCTTAAAACAGGCGTTTACACCGTCGTTATCGGCAGTGCCGTAACACGTCCCATGGATATAACAAAACATTTCATAAAAGCCTACGGAGATAACAAATGAAACACATAGGAATTGACATTGGCGGAACATCAATAAAGGGTATTGTAGTTGACGGCGATAACATCACCGCTCAGACAAAAGTTCCCACAAACATAAACGGCGGACTTAAAAGCATAACAGAATCTATTTTTCAGGCAATCGAAAATCTTCTCCCCCATGCCGATAAAGAGTCAGGGATCGGAATAGGCAGTGCAGGCGATATTGACCCGTTTCTCGGCAGAGTTATCTATGCCACAGACAATCTTCCGGGCTTTACCGGTTTTGAAATCAAAAAGGTTGTCGAAGAACGGTTCAACAGGCGTGTATGTGTTGTCAACGATGCTGTCGCCGCCTTTATTGGTGAACTGGTTTTCGGTGCGGCTGCCGGCTGTAATCACGCTGTTATGCTTACCCTCGGCACAGGCCTCGGTGGCGGAATATCCGTAAACGGAAAAATCCTGCTCGGCAGCAACTGTCAGGGTGCTCGCATCGGACATTTCCCCTTGCATCCGAACGGCCGAGCCTGCACCTGCGGTCTTGCAGGATGTGCCGAACAATATGTATCCGCTACGGGACTTATAAAAACCGCTCATGAATGCGGTTGCGAAAGCTCCGATTGCGGTGAGATATTTGAGCGTAGCCGCAACGGCGAAGCCGAATACAAAAAAGCTACGGATATTTTTCTCTCCGATGTAGCTTCTGTTGTCAGGACCGTGAAATGCATATTCGACCCCGAATGTATCGTTTTTGGCGGCGGTCTGGTCGAGTTGAGAAAGTACTGGTGGGATGACCTCTGTGCAAAACTCGATTCAAACTGCGACAAGCTTATCCGACCTGCAACTCTCGGAAATATGGCAGGAAGCATCGGTGCGGCATACCTGCTGGAAAATGATTCGCTTTTATATAAGTAAAGATATTGACAAATCGACAAAAATATGGCTTAATAAACTTGTGAATTGTCACACATGAACAAAATACTTAGAGAAAGGGCGAAGAATTATGGGAAAATTTATTATTAATCCAACATCAACAGGCTTCACTTTCTGCCTTAAGGCAGGCAACGGCGAAACAATAGCTACAGGCGGAGAGGTTTACTCCTCAATTGCCAGCTGTAAGGGCGGCATAAACAGCATTGTAAACAACGCTCCCGTTGCTAATGTTGAGGATCAGACAGTTGAGGGTTATGAGACTCAGAAAAACCCGAAGTTCGAGATTTACCTTGACAAGGCCGGAGAGTATCGCTTCCGTCTTAAGGCAAAGAACGGTGAACCCATTGCCGCAAGCGAAGGCTATACTGCAAAGGCCGGCTGTAAGAACGGCATTGAAAGTGTTCGCAAAAACGCTGTTGATGCAGAAATCATCGAGCCCGAGAAATAAGGGCGGCCTCACATAGGGATTTATA